>JAWUXK010000018.1:0-40136 GCA_034111385.1 Colwellia sp.
ACTTTACGCTTGAAGTTCAAAAGAAATTTTTTGACTTAGTGAATATAATAATTTCTACAGGACGAACTTTTATTAAACCCCTTATCGAGGGAAGTAAAAAAGCGTTGTAATAATAACAATTGAAGGGGTATACACTGTGAATAAATCTCAACTTATCGAGAAAATTTCTGAAGGCGCTGACATTTCAAAAGCTGCTGCTGGTCGCGCATTAGATTCATTTATTGGTGCTGTAACAGAAGAGTTACAGAATGGTGAGCAAGTTGCTTTAGTTGGTTTTGGTACTTTTTCTGTACGTGACCGTGCAGCAAGAACTGGCCGTAACCCACAAACAGGCGCTACTATTCAAATCGCGGCGGCTAAAATCCCTGCATTTAAAGCGGGTAAAGCATTAAAAGATGCATGTAATGACTAATATCTGATTAATTGCTTTTTAGCAATTTTTTGTATATTACAAATAAAATAAAAGACCACCTTGAGGTGGTCTTTTATTTTTAACTTATTTAAACATAGCACTAATTCACTTCACATTGGCAGTAGTGGAACAGGTTAAAAATAAAACGAATCTTGCACTTCAAGCGATGGTCTGCATCTGCTAAAATCGCGAGCAACAAAAATTATAAATTATAGCCGTGACTCTCGATACAATCGAGATTGGTTTTATCGGCGATACCTTAAATAAATGAGATAAAGATGTTAGAAAATATTCGTGAAAGCTCGCAGGGCTTGACAGCCAAAATCATTCTTGGCCTTGTTATATTAACTTTTGCTGTTGCAGGTATTGGTAGTTACACTAATTCTGCTGATACCTCTGTTGCTACGGTTAACGGTGAAAAAATAAGTCAGCAAGCGTTCAATAAAGCGTATCAAGCACAACGAAATCGTATGGCCCAACAATTTGGCGATATGTTTGATACCTTATCTAATGATGCTAACTATATGGCTAATTTTCGCCAAGGTGTTTTAGATAATCTAATTAACGAGCGGTTAATTGATCAAAATGCAGAAAGTCTTGCCATTCGAGTATCAGATGAGCAACTTAAAAAATCTATAAGAGAAATGCCTGAATTTCAAGTTGAAGGTGTTTTTGATAATAACCGATACTTGGCAATCATTAATCAAGCGGGTTTTTACCAATCATCAAGTTTTCGAGATTATTTACGTGTTGAAATGACTCGTCGCCAATTATCTCAAGCACTTGTCGGTACTGAATTTAATTTACCTTACCAAGAAAAATTACAACTGGCTTTGCAAAATCAAACTCGTAATATTCGTTTTGCGACTATTTCAGCAAAACAATTTGAGGCAGGCATTGATGTGAGTGAAGAAGAAATTAAATCTTATTATCAAGCTAATCAAATACGTTTCGAAAACAAAGAGCAAGTAAAAGTCGATTATATTCATTTAACTGTTGCGGATATCGCTAAAGGCATCAAGGTAACTGATGAAGAAATTGCTAGCTACTATCAAGATAATATCGCCAGTTTTACTCAAGTAGAGCAACGTCGAGTGTCTCATATACTTATCGAGTTTACTGAGGGCGACAGCGAAAGTGAAGCCTCTGCTAAAACAGAAGCTGAAACTGTATTAGCGCGAATTGCTCAAGGAGAAGACTTCGGGGCACTCGCTAAAGAGTTATCAGACGATACATTTAGCGGTGAAAATGGTGGTGATTTAGATTTTATCGAAACGGGTGTAATGGAGCCTAGTTTTGATGATGCTGCGCTTGCACTTAACACTGTAGGTGATACCACCGAACTGGTTAAAACGAGCTTTGGTTATCATGTGATTAAATTGACTGAGCTTAAAGCACAAGTTATCCAAAGTTTAGCGGATGTAAAAACTGAGTTACAAACTAAAGTGAGTGATGAGAGAGCTCAAGAAGAGTTTTATACGCAAACTCAAGAAATGGCACGGGTAAGTTTTGAATTTCCTGATAGCCTTGAAGATGCAGCGAGTGAAGTAAATACCGTAATTGAAACATCGGCTTGGTTATATAACTCGGAATTAAACAGTAATAATAAAGCGCCTTTTAATGACCCTAAAGTACTTGAAGCTGCTTTTTCTGAGTTAGTTTTACAAGAGAGTCTGAACTCAGACATTATCGAACTAAATGATAATGAAGCGTTAGTATTACGTTTAAATAAATATCAAGAAGCCAATGTTAAACCATTAACTGAGGTGCAAGCGCAAATAGAATCAATACTCGTGTCACAGAAAGCGACTGAAAAAGCAGAAAGTACCATTCAAGAGTTATTGGTTAAATTTAAAGCGGGCAATGATATTACAGAACAGTTAACTACAAATTACGCAAGTTTTACTGCTAAAGAAAATGTGGCACGATACGGTGCTGATTTAGATCAAAGTATTACTCGTGAAGCATTTGTATTACCTCACCCTACAGAAGGGAATATTTCAGCATCAACAGTCGCTTTAAGTAATGGCGATTTGGCTTTAGTAGAAGTACAAGCGGTTAATGTGAGTGATTCTGCTCCAAACCCACAACTTGCTCAACAGCAAACTTCTCAATTAGCTCAATCAGCGCTTAAAAGCTATGTTGATTCATTAAAAATTGGCGCTAAAATTACTCGTGATACTGTAGCTGAGCCTACAAACTACTAAGCACTTAAAAAAGTAGCGGTTTAAAAGCCGCTACTTCATCATTGTCTTTATTCTAATTTAATAACGTTTTGTCGTTTATTTGATCTTAGCCTTAAGCTGAAAGTTTTGATTCACCAGTAGTTTTTGAGTCACTTTATGCTGTGGCTTGCTAATCACATCTCTTGTTTTACCTGACTCAACAACTTCCCCTTGTGATAACACCATAATGTTGTCACTAAAATGGCGAATGATACCTAGGTTATGTGATATTAAAATATAAGCGAGGCCCATTTGGTTTTGTAGATCTAATAATAAGTTAATCATTTGTGAACGTAATGATGGATCTAGCGATGCTAAAGCCTCATCTAGTATTATAACCTTAGGTTCTAATATAATAGCCCTAGCGAGCGAAATCCGCTGCTTTTGACCACCTGAGAACATATGAGGATAAAAATTCATATGATCGCCCAATAACCCCACTTTTTGTAAAGTAGTGCGAATAAGCTCTTTGCGCTTATTTTCATCAAATTGCGTATTGAGTCTCAGCGGCTCATCGAGTAGTTGTAAAATAGTTAAGCTCGGGTTTAACGTTGTGCCTGAATCTTGAAAGATCATTCTGATGTGTTGGCATCTTTGTTTATAGCTAGCACTTTCGAGTGCTTGACCATTTAAATAAATGCCGCCGCCGCTTGCAGGCTCTGCGCCAACTAACAACTTAGCTAATGTTGATTTTCCTGAGCCAGTTTCACCAATAATAGCTAACGTTTGATATGCTTCAATGCTAAAAGAAATAGGAGCTAATACGGTAGTTGTTTTTTTATTAAACCAATAGTTTTTGTGTTGATATGATCTACTAAGGTCTTTTACTTCAATTAATGCTGACATATTAGCACACCGTTTTTTTTGTTTTTTTAGCAGGGTTGCTCAGTGGCTTAAGGGGAAAGTGGCAACTGACTTTATGACCATGAAAATTAGTGACAGAAGGGGCTTTTACACAATCCTGTTGTGCTCTAGGACATCGTGGTCCTAAACGACAGCCAATGGGTAAATGCTGTAAAATGGGGATACTGCCAGGTAGCGTCTTTAATCTTGATTTTGCTGGTAAATGTAAATTAGCACTGGGGCTACTATCGACTAAAGCACGCGTATAAGGGTGCATTGGCTTATTAAAAATTTGGTTTGTGGTGCCAGCTTCAACAAATTGGCCGCTATACATTACCGTAATAGTATTGGTCCAGTGCGTTATATTGTCTAGATCATGACTGATCAATAAAATAGACATGCTCTTTAACTGGTTTAAACTGGCTAATAAGCGATATATTTGTCCTTCGTTGATACTTTCCATTGCTGCTGTCGGCTCATCTGCAACCAATAAAATGGGTCTTCTTGCTAAGGCCATTGCTATCATGACTCTTTGGCATAACGCCTCAGTTAACTGGTGCGGGTAACTCTTAAGGCATATAGTGTGATCTTTTATGCCTACTTTATGAAGGAGTTTAATTGCTGCAGATTGGCGCTGTTGTTTTCTTTGCCAAAAATAGCCTGTCAATTGACCATCATCAATGGCTTCTATTAATTGTTCGCCAATCATTGTTGTAGGATCTAAACAGGCCATAGGCTCTTGAAATATCATCGCAATATCGCGTGACAGCAACGCTTTACGCTCTTCAATTGATAAGCTTAATAAATCAATGCCGCGCCAGTGAAATCTATCAGCATGTACTCGCCATTTATCATCTAGTACACCAACAAGCGCTTGTGCTAACAGTGATTTTCCTGAGCCTGATTCACCCACTAAACCTCGTACTTCGCCTTCTTTCATCGATAAGCTGACTTTATCAACCGCAAGTATGCTTTGATCATCACTGATGAGTTCAATGGATAGATTTCTAATATCAAGTAAGTTCATTAGCGATCCTTGCGTAACTTAAGTGAATGTCGAATACCTTCACCGACAAGATTAGTTGCCACAACAGCAAATAAAATAGCTAAACCTGGAAGGTAAACAGTCCAAGGGGCTATATAAAATAAATCTAAACCATTTGCTAGGGTTGCTCCCCATTCAGGTAATGGAATCTGTGCGCCTAAACCTAAAAAACCTAATGTTGCAATATCTAAAATCGCTGCAGATTGCGCCAAGGTAGCTTGCCCCATAATTCTATCCGTTATATTAGGGAATATTGAATAGTACAGAACCCTAAACGGGCTCGCTCCATCTAACCGAGAAGCGAGGACATAACCTTTACGAGATTCTTCTTTAACTGCATAGCGAGTAGTATGAATAAACTGAGGAATAAGTACCAGTACTACAGCCCATACTGTGTTGGCAATACCAGGCCCCAATATAGCAACGATAACAATAGCGAGCAGTAAAGAAGGAATGGATAAAATCACATCGAGAAAATGATTAAGGAAGCTTGATTTTATGCCCGTTGTTAGCGCTGATAATGAGCCAATTACCACACCAATAGCCATTGAAATAATGACAACGATAAAGCTAAGACCAAAGGTCAATGAGGTACCATACATTAGGCGTGACAACATATCTCTGCCTAATTCATCAGTGCCTAATAGATAGCTAACATTTCCATCAATATGCCATGCAGGTGGCAGTAATAGCATATCCAACTGCCCTTCAACGGGAGAGTGAGGGGCTAAAATTGGGCCGAATATAGCAAGTACGATTAAAAATAAAAAACAGCTAAATCCTATCATTGCAACGGGGGTTTTTCTAAAAATAAGCCACCATTGCATAAAAGGGGAAGGGAAAACTTCTTCTAAATATATCTTATCACGCGCCATGTTTAATTCCTCTTGCAAGTGGGTTTAACGCGGCATAAATAAAATCTGTTAATATGTGAACTAGAAAAATAAAGCAAGACAAAACTAATAGACCACTTTCGATGGCGGTATAGTCTCTTTGATAAATACTTTCTATAAGCCAACGGCCTATTCCTGGCCAGCTAAAAATGACTTCGGTAACCATGGCAATGGTGACTAAATTAGCAAACTGTAATCCAACGTGACGAATTATTCTAATTAATGCATTCCTGATGGCATGACGAAAAATAATTTGCTGAAAAGTTAACCCTTTAGCGCTAGCAGCACGAATATAGCTAGTTTCTAATACCTCAATCATTGAAGTACGCGCTAAACGGATAAAAATAGTTGCGGGGGCTACAGCAACAACACAAGCTGGCAAAATTATATGGGCAGTAGCATCATTAAAGGCTTGCCATTTGTAAGGGCTGTCACTGAGAAGGATATCAATAAATTGTATACCGGTGACTAGTTCTATTTCGAACAATAAACTTATTTGTCCCGCAGAAGGAAACCAGCCTAAGTTGATGGAGAAAACTAAAATTGCCAGTAATCCTAACCAAAAAACGGGAATGGAATAGCCTAGCATTGAGATTGATAAAATAAAATTATCAGTGGGTTTGCTGTGTTTTATTGCCGCAATAAAGCCTAATGGAATACCTGTAAGCATGGCAATTAACAGGGCGACTAAACTGAGTTCAATGGTAGCTGGTAGTAAATTAACTATTTCAGCACTTATTTCAGATTGACTTGCCATTGATAAGCCTAAGTCACCATTGATTATATGACTGAGATAAGTAAAGTATTGCCAAAAAATATTACGGTGGGTTTGATAAGTATCATTAAGTTCAACAAGTTGGCTTGGCGTCGCATTAATTGCACCCGTTAAATTAATGATTGCCTCACCTGGGAATAAAAAATTCAGGCTAAATGACAGTAGTGTCAATATCAACATGGTAAAAATGAATAGGCTTAATCGACGTAAAGTAAAAATTAGCATAATTAATTTTCACCTGTATTCATGATGTTACTTTCTATGCGTAGAGGAGAATGTGGCTCAATCGGTTTTTTTGGCGCTGGTGTAAGCTTAGATACTTGATAAAAGTTGATACCGCCAAAGGGGGCTAGAATATTACCTAATACGTTATTCCCTCGTGCCTGATAACGTTTTGAATGGGCAATTGGAATTAAGGGAACCTCTTGTGTCAGTATTGCCATAGCTTGTGTGTAGTATTCTTTTCTTTGATTAATATCAGTTGTCAGCAATGCTTTTTTTATAATAGCATCATATTCTCGGTTACACCAAAAGGTGATATTACTTCCGGTATCCGCAGCAGAGCAACTTAGCATAGGAGTGAAAAAATTATCAGGATCAGGATTATCGGCAGACCAACCTAATAACACGCTTTGATGTTCGCCTAGCTTCAATCGTTGTAAAAAAGTGTTCCATTCATAACTCACAATATTAACGGTTATATTGACTTTCTTTAAGTCACTTTGAATGAGTTTAGCCATGGTGATGGCATTCGGGTTGTAAGGTCTTTGAATTGGCATAGCCCATACATCCATGGTGAAGCCTTCGGCGTAACCAGCCTGCGTTAGCAGGTCTTTTGCTAATTTAGGATTAAACTCTTGTTCGGGGATGCTTTCATCAGAAGCCCATGATGTTTTGGGTAGCAATGAATTAGCCATTTCAGCTTTTCCTTGGTAAACCGCGTCAAGCAAGGTTTCTTTATTAATCGCATAACTGATTGCTTGTCTAACAAGTTTATTATCAAAAGGAGCTTGGTTGACATTAAATCCGAAATAACCAACATTTAAGGCCGTTACAGCCTCTAAAGATAAATCTTTACGCTGAATTATTTGTTCATGGGCAATAGGGTAAGCCACAACATCACATTCTTTCGCAAGCAGTTTGGTTAATCTACCGGTATTACTCGGGGTAATATCAAAAACTAGCTGTTCAATTTTAGCGGGTTCTTGCCAGTATTGCTCGTGTCGATAAAAGCGAATGAAAGAGCCAACGCGATATTCTTTTAGTTTAAAAGGTCCTGTGCCTATTGGGTGAGTATCTATATCGGACTTCATTTTTTTCTTGATCAGTTGTTCAGCATATTCAGCAGATAAAATAATAGCAAAATCAGTCGCAAGATTAGCTAAAAATGAATTGTCAGCGTGAGATAAATGAAATCTTACGGTGTAGTTATTAATTTTTTCAATCTTCTCAATTAAATCATTTAAGTCGATATTTTGAAAAAAAGGATAGTTACCGCCAGAAACAAGGTGATATGGATGTTGGGAGTCTAAAACTCTTTTGAAACTAAAAATCACATCGTCGGCATTTAATAACCGGCTTGGGGTAAAATAATCTGTCTGATGAAAAGCAATATTTTTACGTAAATAAAAGGTGACTTTTCTTCCGTCAGCAGTAACATGCCAAGACTTAGCTATGGCAGGGCTTAAGGTATTCCCCCCATCCTGATAAGAAATTAATCTTTCGTAAAGCTGGTTTGAAGTGGCATCGATTGTTGTTCCAGAAGTCACCAATTGAGGATTAAATGTTTCAGGTGAACCTTCAGCGCAGTAAATAACACTACGCTCACTTAAGGATAGTTTGCCTTCCTCATTGCAGGCCGTTAACAATAATGAGCTAAACAAAATTGTGACAATAAACTTAAGATAATTCATCAGTATCATTACCCTCAAGTAAATTATATTTTTTTAAATACCCTCGCAATTGATGATAGGTTAATTCTAGTGCTTGGGCGGTTTTCTTTTGATTGTATTGGCAATAGGATAATGCGGACTTAATCAATTCAACTTCATAGCTCTGTGACAATGATTTTAACGATTGTGGAAAATCGGTACGATTAACTGAAATTGTAGCGGCTGCTTCTTTAATATTGTCACTATCCATTAGCTTGTTAGTTGTTGGTGTATTAGTTTGAGGGTTACTATCGTTAGACTGAGGTACAGTGATATTTGCTTGTATCGGTGTTCTGTCTAATGTCTTAATCGATTGGGTTGGTCTAAAAGGTGATTCAAAAGGGTCAATAATTAAATCATGCACGGGTAAATGAGGGTTGTTGCAGCGATAAACACTCCGTTCGATGACATTTTTTAATTCTCGAATATTTCCCGGCCAAGTATATTCTAGCATGGCCCGTTTTGCTTTCTCCGTAAAGCCACTAAACAGCTCGAATTCTAATTCTCGTGCCATATTAATCGCAAAATGTTCAGCCAACATGAGAATGTCGTCAAGGCGCTCTCTTAATGGAGGTAAAGTAATTACATCAAATGCTAAGCGATCAAGTAAGTCTGCTCTAAATTGACCTGAGGCTGCTAAGGAGGGTAAATCTTCATTAGTTGCCGCTATTAAACGCGCATCTGTGTGAATGGTACGTGAACCGCCAACTCGTTCAAACTCACCGTATTCAACCACTCGTAACAATTTCTCTTGAATTAACCCTGAAGTGTTAGCAATCTCATCTAAAAAAAGGGTGCCCTTATCAGCACGCTCAAATCGCCCTTCATGACGTTTATTTGCACCAGTAAAAGCGCCAGAATCATAACCGAATAGTTCGGTTTCAAGTAAATTTTCATTTAGCGCAGCACAATTAAGTTTTAAATAACTCTGTTCCCAACGCTTTGATAAGTAGTGTAATCGGGCAGCAACTAATTCTTTACCTGTACCGCGTTCACCAATAATTAAGACGGGTTTAGTTAATTGTGCTATTTGTGATATTTGTTCTAATACTTCTAAGAAGCAGTTAGATTGACCAAGAAGGTTGTCTTGTTTATTAAAGCGCGCCATGGCTTGACCTATGATGATACCCGGTAAATTTACATCTCACTGAGAGGGAAATAACTAATTAGACTTTCTATTAGTTAAATTCACTAACAAATAGTGTATTTTATTAATTGACGATATAATAGTATTTTTTAAATATTTAATAAATACGATAAAAAACAGTTGGTTATCTGTTTTTGTCACGTTGGCGTAAAACCTGAATAACATAGAGTATAAATTTAACTCCAAATTTGTACTCGTTTTTATTAAAGTTCAGTGAAATATTATTAATTTGAACAATAATTAAACGCGTTAATTTAACTGTAAGAGGAAGTTGTGATGGGTATTTTTTCAAGGTTTACCGATATTATTAATTCGAATATTAATAACTTGTTAGATAAAGCTGAAGATCCTGCCAAAATGGTACGTTTAATTATTCAAGAGATGGAAGATACCTTAGTTGAGGTTCGTTCAAGTTCAGCTAAAACCTTAGCAGATAAAAAAGAACTGACTCGCCAAGTGACTCGATTTGAAAATGAAGTACAACAATGGCAAGAAAAAGCGGAATTAGCCCTAAGCAAAGACCGAGAAGATTTAGCGCGTGCTGCTTTGATAGAGAAACAGAAAAGTAGTGATAATGCGCAAACATTGTCACAAGATTTAATGCACACGGAAGAACATATAACAAAGCTGCAAAGCGAGATTTCACAATTGCAAGACAAGCTAGCCGATGCAAAATCACGACAAAAAACTATTATTATGCGAGAGAAGACTGTTAATTCTCGTTTAAAGGTTAAGAAAAATATTGATAGTAATAAAGTGGATGATGCATTAAGCCGTTTTGATCGTTATGAACGAAAAATCGATGATCTTGAAGGACAGGTTGAATCCTATGATTTAGGTAGTAAATCTTTAGCGGACGAAATCTCTGAACTTGAATCAGATTCAAAAGTAGATGATGAATTGGCTTCATTGAAAGCAAAAATGAAAAAGAAATAGTATTAGTTGATTAGTCGATGGTTTCGAGTAGCCAATAGAAAACTTTTCAAGCTATTGGTGAAGCTAAAAGCTTACTATCGAAAGACATTTAAAGGGGAAATATTGTGGAAGAGCTCATTATGGCACCGGTCATTATTTTTATGGTCATCGTTGCGCCAATCTGGTTAGTACTGCATTACCGTAGTAAAGGGCAAGCTAGCCAAGGACTTAGTGAAGAGGAATATATCCAGTTATCTGAATTATCGGAAACGGCTGACAAAATGGCCGATCGTATTAAAACCCTTGAAGCAATATTAGATGTAGAGACTCCCGATTGGAGAACTAAATTATGATTGGACGAAGAGGTGAGCTATACCGTAATTCAAGTAAAGGGAAAATAGCGGGTGTTTGTGCTGGTATTGCGGATTACTTTGGTTGGGAAACTTGGTTAGTAAGAATTTTAGTCGTGTCAGGTGTATTGTTTGGCATGCCTTTTTTAATCTTCGGTTACGTTGCCGCTTGGTTTATTCTTGATGAAAACCCAAAAGGGCAACATAAGCACAGTAAATACCATCGTTCAGGTGCTTCACAGTATTCAGCAGAGGAAAGTGCTAGAAACCAGAATGAACAATCGAATGAATCGATAAAAGTCAAAGCTAGAGTATGGCAATCAGGTGAACCACCTAAACAGGCTTTTCATGATATTCGTCGTAAATTCTCTTCGTTAGAGAAGCAATTACAAGCAATCGAACAATATGTAACATCATCAGAATTTACGGTAGCAAGAGAGATAAATAAACTATGATATTCAGCGGGTACGGTATGACAAACAGTCAAGGGATTGCCGTTAGTGTTGTAAACCTTGCTAGATGAGGTGATATCCAATAACTAACGTGTATTAGTTAAAGCTATTATTTCTTTAAAAAAATCATTACCATCAAGTTATTCAATTATTACGACCTTTAAAGTTAATTAAGTAAAACATGGCAATTATTAAAAAACAGCGATTAGAGAAATTAAAAAATAAAGCCAGTGACCTATTAAATCGTAGTTTAGATCAACACATCAACTTAGCTGTTACTGGGTTAAGTCGCAGTGGCAAAACGGCATTTATTACCTCACTTGTTAATCAATTAATCAATGAAGGTGACTGTAGTCGATTAAACTTTTTCGATCCCGTACATCAGGGGAATTTTATTGCAGCGAAAAGGATCCCACAAAAGCACCTATCTATTCCTCGTTTTGATTACGATAAAGCCATATCATCACTGACAAATGAGATTCCGTCTTGGCCTGAGCCTACTCATGGTATTAGTGAATTACGTTTAGCCGTTCGTTATCAACCACAAAAATCAATATTAAAATATGCCACCGATATGGCAACGTTAACGCTGGATATAACCGATTACCCAGGCGAATGGTTACTTGATTTACCTATGCTGAATCAAACTTACGAGCAATGGTCAGAGCAAACTCAAGCTTTGTTATCGACTGAACCCCGTGAGCAACTTTCTCAAGAATTTCTAGCAAAAGTAGAAAAAATTGATCCCTTTGGGGCGGCAGATGAGGAATTATTAGCGCAATTATCTAAAGAATACACTGAATTGTTGCATAAGTTTCGTTATAACTTAGGATTGTCAGTGATTCAGCCGGGACGATTTATTTTACCTGCCGAGCTAGAAGGCGCTCCAATTTTAGAATTCTTTCCGTTCCCCAATTTAAATAACATTGATGGCAACGATTATCAAAATGCTAGTGATGAGAGTTTTATTGGTATGCTCAGATCTCGATATATTGAGTATAAAGAACAAGTGGTTAAGGTGTTTTATCAGCAACACTTTTTACGATTTGACCGACAAATTGTGTTAGCCGATTGTTTATCTCCACTTAATGCTTGTTCAGATAATAGTGGATCAGAAAGCTTTGCTGATTTGCAATTAGCTATCGATATGATTTTAGAAAGCTACAGTTATGGTAAATCAGGTTTATTTTCGCGGTTGTTTTCACCTAAAATTGATAAATTATTATTTGCAGCAACCAAAGCCGATCATGTGACTTCTGAGCAACACGCTCCAATGGTCTCTTTATTGAATCAACTGATATATCAGAGTAAACATAAAATTAACTACGAAGCGATTGAAATGAAAACGCTTGCTATCGCTGCGGTAAAAAGTACTACGTCGGGGAAAACCTTACATAAAGGGCAAAAAGTATCGGTGATTCAAGGTAACACTATACCCAAAGGGCAAGAGTCATCTGAAAAAATAACTCTGTTTCCTGGTGCTGTTCCCGAAAAACTTCCAGAAAAAGATTACTGGCAACAAGCGGCATTTAATTTTATTAATTTTTTACCCAGTTCGGGTATGGTAAAACATGAACCTTTACCTCATATTCGAATGGATCAGGTATTACAATTTTTATTGGCGGATAAAATGTTATGATTAAAGCTAATAAGCAAACGGATAATAAAACCCACCAACAACAAATATTATTTGCTGAGAATGAGCTATTAACTGAAAATCTTACTGATGAAATAAAGGGAAGCCAAGATGGCGAACAAGTGGTCTTTAATAATCAAGATTATTTACCCATTAATGAAAATAAAGAACTACCTGCTTTATTGGATGAAGAAATACTAGAGCATCAGTTAAGCGAAAAAAAATCTAAACCTCGTTGGTTATGGCGTATAGCATTGACGTTATTTGCAGGTGTTATTGGCGTTGAAACCGTTGGTTTTTTTATGATGGGCTTTGTTAATTCACCAATTATTACCAGTGTCTATGCTGTTATATTATCTTGTCTAGTGATCATCGCTGCTTCAAGCGTGTTTGGTGAATGGTCTACTTTAAGACAATTTAAACGCAGAGAAAAAGTAAAGCAACAAGCGTCTGCATTACTTTCGAATAAGGATTTAACAGAAGAACAAAGCGCTAACACATTAGATGTAAAAACATTTTGCCAAAAAGTCAGTGAAAATCTACCTTGTGATCTTGTTTCTGAGCAAGAGCAAACGTGGCAGGATGCAGTGAATTCTCAATACAGTGATTCAGAGCTGTTACAACTTTATTCTCGTGTAGTACTGACTAAAGTAGATGAGAAAGCAATGGCTGAAATTGCAAAATTTTCTACCGAAGCGGTTGTACTGGTTTCATTAAGCCCTGTGGCTATTATCGATATGTTGGTTATTTTGTGGCGTAATTTACGCATGATCAATAAAGTTGCCCTCTTGTATGGAATAAAACTAGGATATTGGAGCCGGATTAAATTGATCAGGCAAGTATTTGTTAACATGGTCTATGCTGGTGCTAGCGAACTTATTGCTGATTTTGGCACGGATATGATTGGTGCTGATTTACTAGGTAAACTGTCGGGTCGTTTAGCCCAAGGATTAGGGGCGGGTATGTTAACGGCTCGTTTAGGTGTTAAAACTATGCAATTATGTCGACCTATTCCTTTTGAAGATAAACCTAAGTTGGCACATGTCAGAAAAGAAATGCTATCAACCATTAAAAGCCTAATTAACTCAAAAGTATAAGGTTTACTGTACGTTGACCTTTTGCTGTAACCATTATTTTACGATAATCATCCTTTATTGTTCTTTAAACTAAGAGTGATATTTCTCTTTTCTCTATTTTTTACCTTAAGATGAAGATATCGAAAGAGGCTTCCTCTGCATCTTTTTTATTAACTATTGTGTTTAAACAATAGTTAATAAAAAAGGTAATAATAGAAGGAAAGGGTAATGAAAAAAGCTACAAAGTATGTGTCGAAACATGCTGACGAGCAGGGCATTATTCATTGGTCCGTAGAAGAAAATAAAATTTGGAATAGGCTTATTTCACGGCAACTTATACATATTAAAGGCAAAGCTTGTGATGAATATTTTGATGGGTTGGCAAAGTTAAAATTACCAATCGAAAAAATTCCTCAACTGGGTGATGTAACAAAAGTCTTAAAAAAATTAACGGGCTGGCAATGTTATCCTGTTCCTGCGCTAATTGGCTTTCAAGAGTTTTTCAAACTTTTATCAGAGAAAAAGTTTCCGGTGGCAACATTTATTCGTTCTGAAGAGGAATTAGATTATTTGCAAGAGCCTGATATATTTCATGAAATATTTGGACATTGTCCACTACTTACTAATTCATCGTTCGCAAATTATACTCAAGCCTATGGAAAAATGGGTTTGAATGCGACGGCAGAACAACGTGTATTTTTAGCTCGTTTGTACTGGTTTACAATTGAGTTTGGATTACTTGATACGCCAAAAGGCCTTCGAATCTATGGGGGAGGCATTTTATCCTCACCCAGTGAAACTGAATATGCATTAACAGATAAAAAAGTTGAACGTCGTCATCTAAGTAAGGACAAGGTTCTTGATGTATTAAGAACTCCATATCGCATTGATATTATGCAGCCAGTATATTTTATGCTTGATAAAATAACTCAGTTGGACAATATTCGAGAGTTAACGGTTGATGATATTATGGCGTTAATTGAACAGGCTAAAAAACTTGGCTTGTTTAAAGCGAGGTTTCTTCCAAAAGAAGTCGCGTAGTTAACTAGCATTTAGGTAATTATTAAGGAATAAAAATGACTAAAGCATTATCAGCACAGAAATGTGAAGCGTGTCATGGTGACGTCCCTAAATTAAGTGACAGCGAATTAACGCAGCTACTAAAAGAAGTGCCAGATTGGGTGCCCCAAGTGAGCAATAACGTAATGATGCTAGAGCGAGAATATAGCTTCAAAAATTATAAGCTGGCTTGGGCATTTGCTAACAAAGTGAGTGAACTAGCTGAAGCTGAGTTTCATCACCCGTCTATTTTACTCGAATGGGGTAAAGTGACGGTAACATGGTGGACTCACTCTATTGGTGGTTTACACCAAAATGATTTTATTTGTGCGGCAAAAACAGATCTATTATTGTAGCGATTGTTGCGTTTTCGTGGTTATATTTTGTACGTAACAACAACAGCAGTTTAATATTGGTCAGTAGTCTAATCATTCTAATAAAACCTTTTCAAATAAGACGTAATCACTTTCAGCCGAGTCCTATAGACGGCGTTTTTAGGCCATTTTGTCATGTGGAACCACCACATGACAAAGCTTAAGGCTTGAAAAATTTTAACAAACAGCCGGAAACAACCTTTAAAGATCAACCGATCTTAAGTTTTGATTTAAATATACAACTACAATACCCAATATTAAGGCTTTGCTATTGTAAAAATTAGTTTACAATAGTTTTTATGTAGCTGTTTAGTTGAAGGTTTCTTGGATGCGTTTGGAAATTAGTTGTCATGATCGTGTTGGTATAGGGCAAAAAATATTAGGTATATTTGTTGAACACAGCATCAATGTTCGTGGCATTGAGTTTAAACAGCCAGGCAAAATTTTCATCAATATTCCTGAATTAGAATTTTCAGATCTACAACTTTTTATGCCCCAATTACGCTTGCTTGAAGGCGTTAGCGATGTAAGAATTACACCTTATATGCCCTCTGAACGTGAGCATAATGAATTAGTTACTTTAGTTAAAACATTTCCTGATCCTTTTATTTCACTCGATATTAAAGGCAATATCCACAGTATTAATAATATCGCCTCTGCAATGATGGGATGCAATGAAGAGACGGTTAAAGGTCAGCATATTAGCCAATGGTTGAAAGGTTTTAACTTTACTCGTTGGTTAGATAATACAGATGTTTTAGCACAAACTCGCCGCTTAAAGTTCCAAGAAGAAGACTTTGTTGCTGATATTATCCCGATTCAAGTTGCTGATGAAAGTGATGAAATTGTAGAGGGTAATAAGGATGTTTTAGCGGGAGCGGTGCTTATTTTAAAATCTGAAGCTCGATTAGGCCAACAAATAAATGCTTTTAAAGAGCCTAATGAGGATGCTTTTTCAGCCATACAAGCCAGTAGTCGAGGTATGCGCAAAGTTATTCGTGAAGCTAAACGAATGTCTCAACTTGATGCGTCTATTTTAATTATTGGTGAAACGGGGACAGGTAAGGAGATTTTAGCTCGCGCATGTCATGCTGCGAGTGAGCGAGCAGAGCAACCTTTTATGACGTTAAATTGTGCGGCTTTACCAGATGATGTTGCGGAATCAGAATTATTTGGTGTAGGGGAAAAAAACCACGAAGACAGTAAACGCGGTATTTTTGAACTTGCTGATGGTGGCAGTGTTTTTCTTGATGAAGTAGGTGAAATGTCTACTAAATTGCAAAGTAAACTGCTGCGGGTTATTCAAAATGGTAGCTTTAGACGCGTTAACTCAGAGCAAGAAGTTACCGTAAATGTTCGTATTATTAGTTCAACAAATAAAGATCTACTTAATTTAGTTTCTATTGGGGAATTTAGAGAAGACCTCTATTATCGCTTGAATGTGTTTGGTTTGAATATTCCCCCATTAAGAGAACGTCGTAGTGATATTTTACCTTTAAGTGAATTTTTTATCCTGCTTGCAGGGCAAAAAATTGGCAGAACAAATCTAAAACTTACAGACGAATGCCGAGATTTTATTGAGCAGTATCCATGGCCAGGTAATGTGAGACAATTGGAAAATGTACTAACAAGATCAACTTCATTACTTGAAGGAAATGAAATTGAAATTGAACATTTACAGCTTCCTGCTTACACCCGAGAACACGGCTATTTAGAGCAAGAATTTGAAGGTACTTTAGATGCGGCGGTTAAAAACTTCGAAGCGGATTTATTACGTAAACTTTACCCTGCTTATCCAAGTACTAGACAACTAGCGAAGAAGCTTGGTTTAAGTCATACCGCTATTGCAAACAAATTGCGTGAGTATGATATTAATAAGAAAACTATTAAAATATAGTGTAGAAACAACAGAGTAGATTTATTTAGGTGTTTCATTTATAAAAAAAGCTATTACAAATTTATTTTTATTACTCTTCTAGTTAGCTTTAAATGCAGCAATGATTGATTTTGTATCAAGTATTACACTTAAGATTGGATTTATGTCATTCTATAGACATGTATTGTGGCCACTTTTTAGTACCAACAAACTAAAGCCCTTTCAATTTTACATAAAGCATTATTATTTTGTTAACTGAATTTTGAGGTATTCTGATGGATGAATTTATGCAAGCAGCGATTGATGAAGCCAATATTGGATTAGCTCAAGGCGGTATACCCATTGGTTCGGTGTTGGTTTACGATGGAAAAATAATTGGTCGTGGTCACAATAAAAGAGTGCAAACGGGAAGCCCCACATTACATGGTGAAATGGATGCATTGGAAAACGCCGGCCGACAAACTGCAAAAGTGTATAAGCAATGTGTTATCTATACGACACTATCGCCTTGCTCTATGTGCACCGGAGCTATATTGCTCTATGGTATTCCCAAGGTTGTGATTGGTGAAAACCAGAGCTTTATGGGGGAAGAAATATTACTTAAATCTAGAGGGGTTGAGGTGCAAGTGGTTGACTCTGATGAATGTAAACAAATGATGAAAGACTTTATGGCGGTCAAGCCTGAGCTCTGGAATGAGGACATAGGTGAGTGAAATTATACGCCCTATTTATCTGTATTCTGTTCTCTACCGGCACATTGGCCGTAGATGCAGTTAAAGTTGGCGTATATGATTTTCCCCCCTATGCTTTTGTTACTGATAAAGTGACTGGCATTACCGTTCAAATGTTAGCTGAGATGAATAAGTTTCAAGACAAGTTTGAGTTTGTTCCAATTCCCACAACGGCTAGGCGTCGTTACCTTGACTTCGAACAGAATAAGTTTGACATGATGATTTTTGAAAGTAAGAAATGGGGTTGGCAAAAATATCCGTTGATTGCTTCACAGACATTTGTAACGGGCGCCGAGGTATATGTAACACAAGCTATCAAGGGTAGGAAACAAGACTTTTTCTTGGATCTTAAAAACAAGTCCATGATTGGTGTTTTAGGGTATCACTATCAGTTTGCTGACTTTAATGCTGAACAGGGTTACCTAGAAAATAATTTTAATTTAATACAGACCAGTAGCGAAAAAAAAGTACTTGAATTGATTCTAAATGGTCGTGGTGATATTGCTATATTACCAAAAGAGTATTTACATTATCATTTTTCCCACTCACCTGAAGATAAAAATAAACTACTGATTTCTAATAAAATAGACCAAATTTACCGACACACAATTTTAATGCGTAAAAATTATAAAGTCTCTAAGGGATACATCAACAACTTGCTTAATAAGATGAAAAAAAAAGGCATATTAAAACCACTATGGGAAAAATATGGTCTTGTGGACACGCTTTAAACCGACTGTTTTTTTAAGTTAAACCTACGGTTCAAGAATAAAAAAAGAGAGCACTGTAAATAACAATACTCTCTTTCTTGGCAAAATGACGAATTAACTATTAATGTAATATTCTTGCGCGGATAGTACCTTCAATAGCTTTTAATGCTTTAAGTGCTTGGGCACGGTCAGCCATTTCAATATCAATAACAACATAACCAATTTTATCATCAGTTTGTAGATACTGGGCAGCAATATTAACACCAAGCTCAGCAAATGCTTGGTTAATTTTTGTTAGCACACCTGGTTGGTTTTGATGGATATGCAATAGTCGGCTTGCATTTACGTGCTCAGGAAGTGATACCTCAGGGAAATTAACAGCCGATAAACTTGAGCCATTGTCTGAATATTTCGCTAATTTACTCGCTACTTCTAAGCCTATGTTTTCTTGAGCTTCTTTGGTACTACCGCCAATATGTGGTGTTAAAATCACATTATCAAAGCCACGTAACGGTGATAAAAACTCATCATCATTACCTTTAGGTTCAACAGGGAATACGTCGATGGCAGCGCCAGCTACTTTTTTCTCGGATAATGCTTCAGCTAACGCATCAATATCTACAACTGTACCACGAGAAGCGTTAATAAATACGGCTCCTGTTTTCATTGCTGCAAATTGAGCTGAACCAATCATATACTGAGTTTGTGGGGTCTCTGGTACATGCAAACTCACTACATCTGATTCGCTAAGCAAAGCATTCAATGATGATGCTTGACTTGCATTGCCTAAAGGAAGCTTTGTTTCAATATCATAAAAGCGTACACGCATACCTAACGTTTCTGCTAAAATACCAAGCTGTGTACCAATGTGACCATAACCAATAATACCTAAGGTTTTACCACGAGCTTCTACTGAGCCTACCGCTGATTTTAACCATTCACCACGATGTGCTTTAGCGCTTTTTTCTGGAATGCCACGTAATAATAACAAGGTTTCACCGAGAACTAACTCTGCCACTGAGCGTGTATTTGAAAACGGGGCATTAAAAACAGGAATACCTAACTCTTGCGCTGCGACTGTATCAACTTGATTGGTACCTATACAAAAACAACCAATACCGACTAATTTTTTGGCATGGCTTAATACTTCTGCGGTTAATTGAGTGCGTGAGCGAATACCAATGAAGTGTGCATTGGCAATCTTTTCAATTAAATCAGACTCATTAAGTGAGGTTTTAATATACTCGATATTCGAGTAGCCTTTAGCTGTAAGCTCGTCAAGGGCACTTTGATGTACGCCCTCAAGTAATAAAATCTTAATCTTGTCTTTTGCTAATGAGTTTTTATTTGTAGTCATAATGGATCGCTTCGCTCGTTAAGTTAACGCTTGTATTTTTGAATACCTGAATCTTAGTCATTCTATTGTAAAAATACGTTTAGATGGCTAGATACCTATAATTGCAGTAAGATAGCATATAGTGTATAGACTCTAAAGTACTTATTTACCCTAAATGGATAAAAATCGTTCATAGCTAGATGAATATACACAGGCTTATATTCTAAAATTATATTTGATAATTTATTGGATGATGTCTACACCATTTTTTGAGCCTAAAATCAATATATCGGCTCCTCGTTTTGCAAATAATCCATTAGTTACTACGCCAACAATGGCGTTAATATCCGCTTCTAATTTTATAGGATCTATAATGGTAAGATTGTGAACATCAAGGATCACATTACCATTATCTGTAATCACACCCTGTCGATACTCAGGATCACCGCCGAGTTTGACTAGCTCGCGGGCAACATAACTTCGTGCCATAGGAATAACTTCTACAGGAAGTGGGAAACCACCCAGTAATTCAACTTGCTTCGAATCATCAGCGATACAGATAAATCTTTTGGCGACGGCAGCGACAATTTTTTCACGAGTTAGCGCAGCTCCACCACCTTTAATCATGCTCATATGCTTAGTTATTTCATCTGCACCATCAACATAAACGTCTAAATCATCAACATTATTGAGATCAAATACCTCAATTCCATGAGCTTTTAAGCGTTTACTCGATTCTTCAGAGCTAGAAACAGCACCTTCAATTTTATTTTTAATTGTTGCTAAGGCATCAATAAAGTGATTTACCGTTGAACCGGTACCTACGCCAACAATTGTGTCATTTTCAATAAATTCCAATGCTTTAACTGCTGCTGCTTTTTTCATCTCATCTTGCGTCATTTGTATGCCTTAAAGAATAGTATTTATGACTTTAATTAGTGGTGTGGATTATAGCAGTAGCGTTTAAAAAAAACAGTAAGAGTTATGGGGGAAAGTGTGTTTTAAAAGCAGATCATAAATACTCTAATAAACCAGTATGTTATATTGGATAAATTGATCGATTAGGAATTGACTCTAATTGTTGCATTTTATTGTGCGTGTTGGCGTGATAATGGAAGGCAGCGGTATATCCCAAGGTTCATGGGGAACTTTATCTATTTGTTGGCAATCGTGAGCAACCCCGATAATTGAAGGAGTATAAAGGGTTTCTTGGGTGTAATGCATATGCCATTTAGCTAACGTTCTATCATAATAACCTCCGCCCATGCCAATTCTTGCCCCAGTGTCATCGAAGGCGACCAATGGCGTTATAATAATATCTAACTGTTGAATAGGTTTAATCGATCTAACATCTAATTTAGGCTCTTCAATATTATATCGGTTGGTGGTCATAATTGAGTTGTTTTCATAGCGTAAAAATAACAAATGCCCTCTAGAAAAAGGATGAACGATGGGTAAATATATATTTTTATTTTGTTGCCAACACCAATGAATAAATGGCTGAAGGTCTAGTTCACCATTGTTCGCTAAATATAAGGCAATATGCGAGGCTTTCGTTACCGCTATATCTTTTTTTAATCTCAATAATAATGCTTCCGCAGCTCCTTTTTGGAATGTTGTGCTAAGCGCCTTTCTTTTGGTACACAATTTTTTTCTAATTGATGCTCTGCTTTTATTGTCAGGGGAAACTAATGAGGCCTTGGTCATTTATTTTCTCAATAAAAAGTAAAGGTGGGTATGTCGAAAATATCCACCTAATGTTAATAAGATGCTAATTAAGTATTCTTAATTGATGTAATAGCGGGACGCGTTGGCTGCTCACCTTCTGATAAATTTTCCCAAAATCGTGATTTTAAACCGAGCAAAAAAACAATCAAACCGATACCAATACTAAATAAACTAATTTGAATATAAAGTGAAGGTATTTGGTCCACATTGTTTGGATCATAATTACCCGCTAATAAACCTGAAATGATGTTTCCGATGGAGTAGGTCAACACAAAAATCCCCATCATTTGCCCAGCAAAGCGTTTGGGGGATAATTTACTCACTGCGCTTAAGGCAACAGGGCTCAAGCATAGTTCACCAACAGTATGTAAAAAATAGGTTGCGACTAACCAATAAGGAGCAACTTTCATACCTGAAGCAGCATATTGTGCGGCAAAAAACATAACAATGAAGCCACTTCCCATAATTATTAAACCAACAGCACACTTTATGCCGTAAGAAGGGCTAATAAGCTGCTTTCCTAGATTAATCCATAGAGCAGCAAAGAAAGGAGATAACAAAACAATGAAGACTGAGTTTAACGACTGAAACCAGCCTGTGGGGATTTCAAATGAACCGACGATACGATCGGTATAATCACGGGTAAATAAGTTTAATGAAGAGCCCGCTTGTTCAAAACCAGACCAAAAACAAGCAGAAGCAACACAAATAATTAATAAAGCGACTAATTTTTTCTTTTCAATAACCGATAATGAGCTAAAAAAATAAATGCTTGCATAGTAAATAACGAAAATAGCAGAAAATGCGACAGCCACATATTGAGCAATGGTCACTGGCTCTATGGTCAGCATATCTTGAAAAAACATATAAGTGACTAATACTACACTGGCTAAAAAGCCATAAATAACTATCCAACTGTATTTTTGTGCTTTTTTTGATAGTGGATACACGGGTTTTGCGCCAATGCCATTAAGATTTGGCGTGGTAATTTTATATTGAATGAGTCCAATCGCCATACCTACTGCTGCAGCACCAAATGCCCAATGCCACCCTTGATTTTCCATTAAATAACCACAAACACCATAACCAATAACAGCACCGATATTAATACCCATGTAATAAATGGCGTATCCGCTATCACGACGAATATCTGTATCGGAATATAGTTGACCTACCATGGCGCCAATATTGGGTTTTAATAAGCCTGTTCCTAACACAACAAAGATCAAACCAATAAAAAACGAATAGTCGCTCGGTATTGCCAAAATCATATGGCCAACCATGATGATTATTCCGCCATACCACACTGCTTTTTGTCCACCAATTAATCTATCAGCAATCCAACCACCAGGTAGCCCCATAAAGTAAACACAACCCGTATATAGACCATATATAGCAGCAGCTGAGGCGACAGTTAAACCTAACCCGCCTTCTTGGAGTGTGGCTGTCATAAATAATACAAGTAGCATGCGCATGCCGTAATAACTCATGCGCTCCCACATTTCGGTAAAGAAAAGTGTTTTTAGTCCATTAGGCTGACCAAAAAAGTTTTGTGATGAAGGTGGTGACATAAAATTCCTGTGAAAGTCATCATATCGTGTTGATTATAATATGGCTGGCAGATGTTAGCTCATAACGATAAAGGCTGAAAACATTAATAACCAAAGTTATACCTGTGCTTCAGAGCAAAGGCAAGTTTGAATTGATAGCATTTTATTAACATGTTTGTTTTATATAGCCGAACTTTTTTCGTATTAACAATAACCTTGTCTCGAATTATTCCCAATTAATTGTTCATTATTAAAAATAAGTACTTACATCAATATAAATTCTTCAGCTTTCCTTAAATAAACTGACTGAAATGTTGCGGGAAAAGGCCTACAAGGGTAATTTTAGGTATGGTGGTTACTGCCATTAGACTATTGTTTGAAAGTTACTATACTGTTAAACTTCGTCGCTGTTAATTTGAGCATAAATGTTAAAGAACTCTTTCTTTTGGCTAGTGTGAACATTGATCTTGTTGTTACTAGCAATGGGATAATGTTTCGTCCTACGTACGTGAATAAAGGGATTTTTTATATTTTTTAATAGGTGGATTGCTAGAATTTTAGCAGACCTTTACTCAACAAATTTTTGATAAACTGTATTTTAGGAATTTTGTGCAACAATGAAAACCATACTAAAAAAGTACACCTCAGTATTAACGTTCTTATTTTTAGGCTTAATGTCGATTTTAAACTTAAGTGTTGCTGCTCAAGTTAGTCAGGCCCAAATTGAGCAGTTTAAGCGACTGCCTGCTTCACAGCAGCAAGCCTTAGCAAAAAGTATGGGAGTTGATTTAAATTCTATTAAAAATCAACTAGGAGCTAGTCAAGAAAGTCCCTCAAGTGAAGTGACGCCTGTTTACCCTAGAAATACTGAGTTTGAGCATAGTGTTCATAAAATGCCGACAACACCGTCTAAACCAGTAAAAATAAATGGTGTAGCACCTTTTGGCTATGACGTTTTTGCCAATGCTCCTTCTACTTTTTCTCCAACATCAGATATTGCTATTCCTGAAAACTATATTTTAGGTCTTGGTGATCGTATTTCTATCCAAGTATTTGGGAAAGAAAATATGGAATTGGAATTAGATGTTAATCGTGAAGGAGATATTGTTTTTCCATCTCACGGACCATTTTCTGTTGCTGGCTTATCTTTTGGCGAAATGAAAAAATTATTAGTCACTAAGATTAAAGAAAAGATTATTGGTGTTGATGTGGTTATTGGTATGGCTTCATTACGCTCTATGAGAGTGTTTGTTTTAGGTGATGCATATAAACCAGGTCCGTATACATTAAGTTCTTTATCTAGTATTACCCACGCATTGTTTGCTGCAGGTGGTATTAGTGATATTGGTTCTTTGAGAAATATACAATTAAAACGCTCAGGTAAATTAGTAACCAAATTAGATTTATATGATTTATTGATCCATGGCGATTCAACTAATGATTTGATGTTGCAATCGGGCGATGTTGTTTTTATTCCGACAGTAGAGAAAAGAGTCACGGTTAAAGGTTTAGTCAGAAGACCGGCAATATATGAATTGATTGATGGCGAAACTTTCAAAGATGTTGTTAGTATGGCAGGTGGCGCACTTCCTTCTGCTTACTTAAAATATACCGAATTAACACGTTATAGTGATAATAGTTACCAGAGAGGTATTAACCTCGACCTTACTAATCAAGTTGCTTTAAATCAAAAAGCATATTCTGGCGATGAAATTAATATTAAAAAAACTGATTATATCCGTACTCCTAAGATATCGTTAATCACGGATGCTGTTACATTGGAAGGAGCTATTACTAAACCAGGTAAATATCAATGGTTTTCAGGCCAGAAAATAGCAGATGTATTACCTCAGATTGACACTCATGTGTTATTACAAGCAGATCTACAGTATTCAATTGTAGTAAGAGAACTAAATAATGCTAGAGAAGTAGAAATTTTACAATTTAGTTTAGCAAAAGCTCTATCTGACAATAGTTCAATTGATAACTTGTTATTACAGCCTAAAGACAAAGTGATTATTTTTACCCATTCATCATCGCTTGTAGAGGCTAAAAAAGAACAGTCAATTAGTAACTCTATTGACGCAATAAAGACTGATAATTTACAAACAGAGCAAGTAAAAACGTTATCTGCATTTTCGCGTCAGCGTCTGTTATTACCTATCATTGATCAATTAAAGCGTCAGGCTTCATCGGGTCAGCCAATGCAGCTTGTGGAAGTGGATGGGCAAGTTAAATACCCCGGTATTTACCCATTAGTAAAAAATGCGCGAGTTGATAGTTTAATAACAGCAGCCGGCGGCTTTTTAGAATCGGCTTATCTCGCTAGAGCAGAATTGACACGCAATCAACTTGAAGGTATTGCGGTGAAAAAAATATCTAAACATGTTGAGTTAGCATCGATAGTTCAAGGGGATATGAGTGCGAATATTTTATTGCAAAGTAAAGATCGTTTAAATGTTCATAAAACGCCATCTTGGAATGAAAATTTGATGATAGAGCTTAAAGGGGAGTTTGTTTTCCCTGGTCGTTATACGATTCGCAGAGGTGAAACTTTATCAGATATTATTGCTAAAGCCGGTGGTTTTACTGAATTTGCGCATCAAGAATCATCCGTTTTTACTCGGATCAAATTGAAAGAATTGGAAAAACAAAACCTGCTTAAATTAAGTGATGATTTGAAAGTTGAAATGGCATCAAAGTCATTGTCTGATGACAACTTTTCGCAATCTAGTGCTGAAGTTAAATCTCTTCTTTCTGATATTGTTAAAGTTGAACCAGTTGGACGATTGGTGCTTGATTTACCAAGAATAGTAGAAAAAAATAACTATGACATTATGTTGGAAGGTGGCGATGTACTCTATGTCCCTTCATTGAAAAATTCAGTTAATGTTATTGGTCAAGTTCAAGTACCAACATCACACATTTATGATCAAAAGTTGACTGCAGATGATTATATTGCGAAAAGTGGTGGCAGTAAAAAACGTGCCGATGAAGATAGAATTTATATTATATCTGCAAATGGCTCGATCAAAATGCTCACAAATAATAATTGGTTTGCTTATGAGGCAGGTTCAGAAATGAAGCCAGGTGATACACTTGTAATACCACTTGATTCAGAGTACATGAATGACTTAACTTTATGGACTAGCGCAACGACTATTATGTATAACACTGCTGTGGCAATAGCGGCTATTAGCGGTATTTAGTGATGTTTATCCGCCCTTAGGGGCGGATTAATCACACAACTATTTACTTATTAGATATCTGATAATTATTACGGATGTAGCTTAAAATTTTGCCAGACGTCATCTGTTTTCTCGAAACACACTCTGTCATGTAAACGACTCGCTCTACCTTGCCAGAATTCGATGTAACTAGGCTTTACTCGCCACCCACCCCAAAATTCAGGGTGGGGTACTTCACCTTCAGCGTACTTCTCACTATAGTTTTCCATCCGTTCTTTTAATTCATTATCGTTCACTAGTTTTTGACTTTGTTTTGATGCCCAAGCGCCAATTTGACTTCCTCTATCACGACTATGAAAGTAGTTTGCCGATTCTTGCGATGTTACTTTTTCGACGGTACCTTCTATACGTATTTGTCTTTGTAATACATTCCAGTGAAATAAAAGTGCTACCTTATTGTTTTCCGCCAGCTCATTACTTTTTCGACTACCGTAATTGGTAAAAAATACAAAACCTCGCTCATCGAATTGCTTAAGTAATACCATGCGTGAGCTAGGTTGGCCATTCTGACAACTACTGACGGACATTGCTTCAGGTAATAAAATCCCTGACTTGTTAGCATCGTTAAACCACTGGGTAAAAAGTGCTAAAGGAGCCGAATCAGAAGGAATTTCGGGTGAAGGTAATGCGACTCCTTGGCCAAAGGTAAATAGGCACCGAAGTTTTTCTAATAAAGTCATAAGTGAATTCAGAATGTTAGGTTTAATACTAGCGTGATTTTATCAGAGTTTTGTGAAAGAAAAATCATCTAATATTGATTTTATCTACTTAAATGTCACCAGTCATCTGAATCATCGAGTAACTCTTTTAGCCTTTTTTTCTC
The DNA here is from genome assembly GCA_034111385.1 of Colwellia sp. Taxonomy (GTDB): domain Bacteria; phylum Pseudomonadota; class Gammaproteobacteria; order Enterobacterales; family Alteromonadaceae; genus Colwellia. Next base: position 27,136 of record JAWUXK010000018.1, read on the forward strand.
CATTAAATCATCAATACGCTTGCGAGCGATTAAGTTTTTCTGCGCTTGTTCTAATTCCTGTTTATCGGCCAGTTCTCGAGATTCTATATCTAACTCTTGCTCAGTCGTTTCACTGTTTGATTCAATATCATCTAAAAAATTATCATCATTTGCCATTAGCTTTACTCTTAAAAATACAAGTAATAATTACCAATTTAGGCAAGTAATAAAATATTTTCAATAAAATTTTATATTTTCTTTTATTGATATAGTCAATCTTGAGTTAATATGGATCTATACAAAATGTGTTTTTTATGAAGTTACTATGTCCCATACCGCCTTTTCTAAATGGTTTGATTCTTTCCAAAAACAAGCCAAGCTATTGAATGAGAGACGTTTAATTATCCTTGTGGGTGAAGATGTTTGGTCAAACTCATTATTGCAAACTGTCCACTCTTTTAATTATGTGAGCAATGAAAAGGCTGAAAAATTGTGGCTTATTTATGGTGATAATGAGCTGATTAAAGCAAATGTTTCATCTCAACGTTATCGAGATAAACTAGGCACAGAAAGTAATATTGTTGTTTTTACTGAACAAGAATTAACCGTAGATGCTTTTGCAAGTTTATCGGGTACGCTCGTTGCTGGCGGCATATTATTTTGGTTAATAGATGATCTTGAGCTTCTTAAAAAAAGTCACTTTTTTAAACGCTTTTTCTCTTTAATTAAAGGTTATTCCGAGCATGCCATACTTGAGCAGACCTCACTTGTTTTACCTTTAGCTAAATCATCAACTCAAGTAAGTAATAAATGTGAAATAAACTCAGTAAACGCCACTAAAGAACAAGCGTTAACTTACGGTTGTATTACTCAAGAACAAGTGAGTGCAGTAGATGCGATAATGCACGTTATTAAAGGGAAAAGTAAGCGACCATTAGTGTTAACCGCGGATCGAGGTAGAGGGAAATCATCGGCGTTAGCAATTGCTTGCGCTCAGTTATTAACTGAAGCTAAAAATGACAATAAACTTCATATTATTATCACAGCGGCTGAGTTAAATTCGGTAAAAATATTTTTCAATCAGTTAGCGACCAGTTTTCCTCAAGGTCATTCAGAAGGCCATAAATTTTTAGCGCAACATGGTTTTGTTGAATTTGTAGCCCTTGATAAATTACTTAAGTTGCCACATAAAGCGAGTTTAGTCTTAGTCGATGAAGCTGCAGCTATCCCAGTGTATTTACTTAAACAGTTATTATTCTCCCACTCTCGTATGGTTTTTTCGAGCACTATTCATGGCTATGAAGGTGCAGGGCGCGGCTTTACCCTAAAATTTCAACAAACGTTAACAGACTCTTTTCCTCACTGGCGAAGTTTACATATTAATGAGCCTATCCGTTGGCGATCGAGTGATCCCCTTGAGAAATTAGTGTTTGATGCTTGCTTATTGAACGCGGAATTACCCACTATATCTACTCAAGAAGAAGGCCGTAATTTATCCATATCAAATAGTAAATTTACGTTTAAACATTTTCATTCAACAGCATTAGTTTTGAATGAAAATTTGTTAAGGCAAGTTTTTGCTGTATTAGTAACCGCGCATTATCAAACCAAGCCCAGTGATTTACAAATGTTGTTAGACAACAAACAGGTGCAATTGGTTTGTTTAATGTCTGGTGATGAAGGGGAAGAACACGTTGTTGCTGTCGCTTTATTGATAAATGAAGGGAAGTATGACAAGGAAGGTATCACGGATGACGAATTTCAAGCCGTTAGCAAGTCACAGCGACGATTAAGAAATAACTTTATTCCACAATCTTTATTAACACAATGTGGGGTTGAACAAGCCTTTGACTATCATTACATCAGAGTGATGAGGATTGCTGTTCATCCGCAATTACAACAGCAAGGTATTGGTTCATTATTTTTGAATGAAATAAGGCGATTTTCAAAAAATAAGGGTGCTGATTTTTTAGCATCTAGTTTTGGTGCAACTAAGTCTTTATTGTCCTTTTGGTTTACTGCAGGCTTTAAATTAGCGCGTATTGGGTTTAGTAAGGATAAAGCAAGTGGTGAGCAATCCGCATTAGTTTTACAGTCGTTATCAGATAATTCTACACTGGAACTAGCGAAAATTAATAGTGAATTTTATCGATGTTTCGATTATTTATTAGTGGAAGAATATAAAACTTTAGCAACAAGTTTAGTGGCATTAATTCAACAGTATCGCCCAAAATCATCTTTAGAAACATTAAGTACACTTGATCATGCTAATGTTGAAGCATTTTCTAAGGGATACCGGCAATATTCTTCTTGCGTATTCAGTTTGCATTTATGGTTAAAGCAACAGTTGCGAAGTCAAAGTCTGGCGGATGAAGTGATACCTATTTTAATTAGTAGAATTATGCAAAAACAAAGTGTTACCGATGTTTGTCAAACTTATAATCTTACTGGAAAAAAAACGTTGGAACAGTTTCTAAAGACAAGTGTTATTAATGCTTTAAAGGCGAACACTTAATTTGCCAACGCCAATTTTTTGCATTGAAAAATAATCACAAGTTCATCATCATTAACGCTCATATCATCGGGTGGAGTATTGGGCTTTAATAATCATCATTACTCTTTATAGAAAATGTAATGTTTTTTACTCTAAGTTCAGTACAATAAAGTCTAGAAAAAATTCATCGAGATAAGAATGCATGAGTGTTGCTATTTCTGTTCAAGAATTAACAAAAAAATATAAAGATATTACAGCCGTTGATAATATTAGTTTTACCGTAGAACAAGGCCACTGCTTTGGTTTATTAGGGCCAAATGGCGCAGGTAAAACGACGACGATAGAAATTATGGAGGGCATTATTTCTCCAACAGCGGGTCATGTCATTTACAAAGGAAAAGAGTACCAAGGGAAAAAAGTTGATGAGACTATCTCACAACAAATTGGTATACAATTTCAACATACAGCGTTACAAGATTTTTTAACCGTTAAAGAAACGCTGAACCTATTTTCATCATTTTACCAGCATACGTTAGCACAAGAGAAAATCATTGAACTGTGTGATTTGAAAGACTTTTTAAATCGTGATAACCGCTTACTTTCTGGTGGGCAGAGACAACGGTTATTACTTGCCTTAGCATTAATCAATGATCCTGAAATTATTTTTTTAGATGAACCCACCACCGGATTAGATCCCCATGCAAGGCGTAATTTCTGGCAGTTAATAAAGAACATTAAAGCGCAAGATAAAACCATAATTTTAACGACTCATTATATGGATGAAGCAGAACAACTTTGTGATGATATTGTCATTATGGATCAAGGTAAAATTATAGAAGCAGGCACACCTCTTCAATTACTTGATAGACATTTTAGTGAGGTGTTTATTTATTTACCTGCAGAACAGGTGCCTTCAGATTTGGTTGAGCAAAATCGATGGCATAACATTGCTGGCCGAATAGAAATAACTACCGCCAATATAGAACAAACGCTTGCCTTATTAATGAGCAGTAAGGTGTCTTTAGCTGGTTTACAGGTAAAGTCAGCCAATCTTGATGATTTATTTCTCCATTTAACAGGGCATTCCCTTAGGGAATCAAAATGAATATAAAACGATTTTTTGCTGTTTTTAAAGCCCGTAATATCGAGTTTTTTCGTGATAAATCATCGTTGGGTTGGAACTTGTTTTTCCCTGTTTTATTACTGATGGGTTTTTCATTTATTTTTTCCGGTGGAGAGCGAGCTGCTTATAAAGTGGGCTGGCTGGTAGAAGCCAAAGGTGGTGTCACACAACAAAAAGTAGAATCAATTTTTAGTGACACTCGGTTTATCGACTTTATTAATTATGAAAATATAGACATTGCCAAGGGTAAGCTTAGTCGCCATGCCATTGACTTAATTATTGTTCATCACAGTAAAAGTTATTGGGTCAATGATGAATCTGCTAAAAGCTACTTAGTGGAAAAAATATTTAGTGACAAGCTTAAAGGCTATACTCGTTTTCAAACTACGGGTAAAAAAATTCGTTATATTGATTGGGTACTCCCCGGTGTTTTAGGCATGAACATGATGTTTAGTTCCCTTTTTGGTGTTGGTTATGTCATTGTGCGCTATAGAAAAAATGCGGTCTTGAAACGCTTAAAAGCCACGCCTTTATCTGCTTTCGAGTTTGTTTCTGCGCAATTATTTTCGCGTTTATTCATCGTAATGTTCACATCAGTTATTGTTTATAGTGGCTGTAATTTGTTCTTTGATTTTTTTATGCTCGGTAGTTATTTTGATTTGGTTGTTATTGGAGGACTAGGCGCCTTTAGTTTAATCAGTTTAGGTTTATTGGTGGCTAGTCGGAGTAAAAGTGATGAATTGATTGGCGGTTTATTAAATGTAACGTCATGGCCGATGATGATGCTTTCAGGTGTGTGGTTCAGTTTAGAGGGGGCGCCACCTGCCTTACAAGTTTTTGCAGACTTTTTGCCATTAACGCACTTAGTTGCAGGAGCCAGAGAGGTGATTACTGAAGGTGCAACCTTGGTAGACATAAGTTTTCACGTTAATTGTTTATTACTTATGAGTGCGCTATTTTTGTCCCTTGGCGCATATCTTTTTAGTTGGAATGCTGAACGTTAATCGACATGGGTAAGTAAATAAAACACGCTAGTGGTCTTAATTTTATTTTGAAGGATAAAAATATGTCTATTGTAATCAGTGGTACAGGATTATTTACCCCGCCAGAAAAAATTTCAAATGATGAACTAGTGGCTTGCTTCAATCACTATGTAGATAAGTTTAATAGTGAAAACGAACAATCAATTAAGCTAGGCGAATTGACTGCATTATCGCACTCCAGTAGTGATTTTATAGAAAAAGCCTCAGGCATTAAAAATCGTTATGTGATGTCGAAAGCTGATATTTTGAATGTAAACTTAATGAAGCCAACTTTTGTTGAGCGACCAAATGAGGCTTTATCAATGCAGGCTGAAATGGGGGTTGCTGCGGCTAAAGAAGCGATGATGGCTGCAGATAAATCCCCTGGTGATATAGACCTTATTATAGTGGCTTGTGCTTATACGCAGCGTTCTTATCCGGCAATGGCAATAGAAATACAACAAGCACTAGGCTGTGAGGGCTGGGGATTCGATATGCTAGTTGCTTGCTCTGCAGCTACATTTGGAATTATCAATGCGGCTAATGCTATTCGTAGTGGTTCGGCAAAAACAGTATTAGTAATTAACCCTGAAATTTTATCACCACAAATTAATTATCGTGATAGAGACAGTCATTTTATTTTTGGTGATGTTGCGACAGCGTCTATTATTGAAGATGAATTAACAGCTACCAGTAAACATGTTTTCAAAATTATATCTGAACAACCCATCACACAATTTTCTAATAACATTCGAAGCAATATCGGTTATATGAACCAATGTAGCCCAGATACAGAAAATGATATTGATAAGTATTTTATCCAACAAGGACGTAAAGTTTTTAAAGAAGTATTACCTATGGTCTCAAACCTAATTAGTGAGCAAATGACCAAAGTTAACTTAGTGCCTGAAGATATCAAGCGACTTTATTTACACCAAGCAAATATCAATATGAATAATTTTATCGCTAAAAAAGTGTTAGGCAGAGAGCCTAGTGGGCAAGAGTCGCCAATTATTTTAGATGAATATGCCAATACCAGCTCTGCTGGATGTATCATTGCGTTACATAAGTACCATGACGGTTTAAATTCGGGAGATAAAGCTGTGCTATGTTCTTTTGGTGCGGGTTATTCAGCATGCTGCTTAATATTAGAGTATGTCTAGCGAGTTAAAATAGAATTGAACAGTTGAACTACTGAACAATTCTATTACGTGTGTTTATTTATTCAAAAAGTTGTGCAAAAAACAATTTAATGTAATCAATTATTTTTGAGAAAAAGCTACCTTCATTGACGTCTTGTAAAGTGACTAATGGATATTGCGCAATGTCTTCACCGTCAAGTTGCAAGAATAATTTCCCAACTACAGTACCTTTTGCTATTGGTGCGGTTAGTTGTTGAGTAAGTTCAAAGTTTGCTTTTAGGTTTTTACGTTGTCCACGAGGGATGGTAATTGGCGTATCAAGTAAAATGCCTAAATCTACCTCTTCTTTATCACCCATCCATATACGGTTAGTCGCAAATTTTTCACCTGCTTTATATGGGGTTATTGTTTCGAAAAAGCGGAAGCCATAATTGAGTAACTTTTTGCTTTCTACTTTTCTCGCGCGTTCGCTCTCAGTTCCCATAACTACGGTAACTAAGCGCATACCACCTTTGGTGCCAGAAGTGACTAAGCTATAACCTGCATTTGATGTATGGCCAGTTTTCATGCCGTCTACATTTAAGCTTTTATCCCATAATAATGAATTACGGTTATATTGTTTTATGTTGTTGTAAGTAAATGACTTTTGTTTATAGATAGCGTATTCATTGGGAACATCACGAATAATAGCGCTGGCTAATGTTGCCATGTCGCGTGGAGTCGTCATATGAGAAGAGCTATCTAAACCATGGCTGTTTTCAAAAAATGAACTCGACATACCTAATTGCTCTGCATGGGCATTCATTAAATCAGCAAAAGCGCTTTCACTTCCGGCTATATGTTCAGCCATAGCAACACAGGCATCGTTACCTGACGCGACGATAATACCTTGATTTAGTAAATCAACTGGAACTTCAGTTCCTACTTCAATAAACATTTTTGATGAGTCAGGAAAGTTTTTTGCCCAAGCATTTTCACTGATCATGACTTTGTCTTTATTGGAGATATTACCGTTTTCTAATTCTTTTCCTATGATATAACTCGTCATCATTTTAGTTAAGCTAGCAGGGGCTAATTGCATGTCAGCATTGCCTTCTGCGATTACTTTACCTGTTGTAAAGTCGAGTAAAATAAAGCCTTTAGCATTAATTTGTGGCGCATCAGGAGTAATAGTGATTGCGTGACTAACTGAGGTTAAAGCTAAAGTTGAACCTAATAAGGCCCTAGAAAGAAATTTGATAAACGTACGAGCAGATGTTTTTAGTTTTAAAGGCATAATTATTTAATAATGAGGTGAATAGACAAAGTGTTTTTAATAAAATAAATGAAAGTATATCACCTCTGCTATGCTTGGCTATGGGGGAATTTAAGTTAATTGTAAAAACTATTTTCGAATGGTCTCAAAACCAATGATAATAATATAATTTAGTGCTGTTATAAGCTTCTCAAGTAGGCGTTCGGATAACTTCCTTGTTTCAGCTCTAGTAAAAGTTCACTTCTTACTTTGTCATCTAAAATAGGACCTATTTGAATACGATAAATAGCATTTTTTTCAGGATAATTAACAGTTTGTGAATATTTTTTAGATAATAGCGTTGCCGTTTCTTTGGCGAGCGCTAGCTTGCTGGTAGCAAAAACTTGAATATAGTTTTTTGATAATGGTTGGTTTAATTGGCCTTTAGTGACTTTTTTCTGCTCGAGTGTAATTAAAGGTTTAGCCTTAATAATCTTTTTATCGAAGTTGGTGATGCTGGTTATTTTTACCTTAGCGGTGCCGGTTTTCAGCATATCAAGCTTGTAAGCAGCACTGTAAGACAAATCAATAATGCGTTTTTGATGAAAAGGACCACGGTCATTAACGCGAACAATTACTGATTTATTATTAGCGAGATTGGTTACAGTTAAATAGGTTGGTAAAGGTAAGTTTTTGTGGGCTGCGCTCATGGCGTACATATCATATATTTCACCATTTGAAGTTAAATGGCCATGAAATTTTTTACCGTACCAAGACGCAATACCTATTTCTTCAAAATTCTTTGCATGTGTTAATACTTGGTAATTAATGCCACGTACTTGGTAGTTTTTATTGCCCCCACGACTATACTTTTCGGCGCGTGGAATAGCATCTTTTAATTCAGCCTGATTGGGTAATCGACTTGGTGTACTATCATTAGCATGTCTATAACGACCAGAGCTACAGGATGTGAGTAGTATAAGTAGTGATAAAAATAATAACTTGTCTCGTATTCCCATAATTTTTCTTATTTCTATATTATTTTTTTGATAGTTAATATTGCAGTTAATTTGTTAGTCAATGGATATATTTGACAAGAAGATCAAACAAAATAGCAAATATATTCACTTATGATTAAGTATGAAATCGTCGATGTGTGCTAATAGCCATTAGCATGCCAAATCCTGCGAGTAATGTCACCATTGATGTGCCACCATAACTGACAAGCGGTAAAGGTACACCAACAACAGGAAGTAACCCTGATACCATGCCGATATTAACAAAAACATACACGAAGAATGTTAGCGTAATACTACCAGCTAAGAGCTTAGTAAAGGCATGCTGGGCATTGACAGCAATCCATAAACCGCGCATTACTATAAATAAATATACAGCAAGTAGAATACCGACTCCGATTAAACCAAATTCCTCACTAAATACGGCAAAAATAAAGTCAGTGTGTCGTTCAGGAAGAAATTCCAACTGAGATTGTGTTCCTTGCAGCCACCCCTTACCTTCAATTCCTCCTGATCCTATCGCTATTATAGATTGAATAATATGGTATCCAGAGCCGAGTGGATCTTGTTCGGGATTTAAAAAAGTCATGACTCTTTGTCTTTGATAATCTTTCATCAAAAACATCCATAACACAGGAGCAAATGCCGAGGCCAAACCAATGCAAACACCAATTAATTTCCAACTTGCGCCCGCCAGAAAAATAACAAAAATACCGGAACTAGCGATTAACAATGAAGTGCCTAAGTCGGGTTGTTTGGCAATAAGTAGCGTTGGAATTAATACTAAGATAAATGCCCATATGATAGTGGAAATCTTAACGGGTAAATTATCTTGGCTGATGAACCAAGCAATCATGATAGGCACGATGAGTTTCATTATTTCCGAAGGCTGAAATTTCATAAAACCTAAATCTAACCAGCGCTGTGCCCCTTTACCAACATGACCAAAAAGTAATACAGCGGTTAACATTAATAAGCCTAATACAAACACAGGTACTGCCCACTTTCGGTATGACAACGGTGGTATTTGGGCTATGGCCAACATCACAACAATTGCTACGCCCAACCGAACGGCTTGGCGGTAAACGATGTCTATGCTTTGGCCACCAGCACTATAAACGATGAATAAGCCAAGCGTCATTAGAGATAAAATGCCAAGGAGTAAGGGCAAATCAATATGTAATTTTTGCCACAGACTACGTACTTGTTGTTGTTCTTGGCCGCTACTGCGCATTAGTCGACCTCTTGTGATTGATGTTTATGGTGTTCAATATTCGCTATTAATTGATGTTTAGGGTTACCGGTACTAGAAGTGATCACTCTATTACCAAAATATTGGTCCATAATTTGTCGTGCAACCGGACCTGCATTGGTCCCACCGCCACCTTTAGCAACGTTTTCTATTGCAACAGCCACAACTATCTCAGGTTTTTTATAGGGTGCAAAAGCAATAAACATGGCATTATCACGCCTGTTTTCTTTAGTAGACTTTGCATCGTATTCTTCATTTTGTTTAATACTCGCAACTTGCGCAGAGCCTGTTTTGCCTGCCGCGTCATATTTGGAACCTTTAAAAGCATCATGCCCAGTGGCACCAAGTTTTTGAACGGTACTATGCATTGCATCGAGCACAAGATCCCAATGTTTTTCTTGTTTCAAAACTATAGGTGGTTGTTCTTCATATATAATTTTTTTTAAGACACTTTGACTTTGCCCTTCAGCATCGATAACGATTTCTTTAGTGTCCTTCAAAAAGTGTGGTACTTTTCTTTTTCCGTGGTTGACTAATGTTGTCATTGCTTGAGTTAGCTGCAGTGGTGTGACGGTCCAATAACTTTGACCAATACCCACTGAAAGCGTTTCTCCGGTATACCAAGACTTATTATAGCGACTACGTTTCCATGCTACGCTAGGCATAATAGCTCTACTTTCTTCATGAATATCAATACCTGTATAATCACCAAAGCCAAATTTCTCCATCATATTGCTAATTTTAGTGATACCTAGCTTAAAGGCTAAATCAAAAAAATAAATATTACAGGATTGTTCAATCGCTTTAGTTAAATTTACCCAGCCATGGCCCCATTTTTTCCAATCTCGGTATTTATTAGGTAAACCTTCTAGTTGATACCAACCTGGATCCCATATTTTGGTACTTGCAGTAATAACTTTTTCTTCTAAACCGGTTAGCGCTAAAAATGGTTTTACTGTGGAAGCGGGAGGGTAGCCCTGAACACTTCTATTGATTAAAGGTAAATCTTTGGAATTAAGTAGTTTATTATAATTTTTATTACTTATCCCATGGACGAATAAATTACCGTCATAGCTTGGGTTGGAATACATGGCTAAAATACCACCCGTACGTGGATCCATCGCTACTACTGCACCGCGCTTTCCTGATAAAGCACGTTTGGCTATCATTTGCAGCTCTATATCTAGGGTTAACGTTAAATCTTTGCCTTTTACCGGAGGGGTATAGTTTAAGGTGCGAATGATTCTCCCTTGATTATTGATTTCTACTTCTTGATGCCCAATAGTGCCATGTAAAATATCTTCATAATATTTTTCAATCCCTAACTTCCCTATACCATGGGTAGCAGCATAGTTTTCAAATTTACCCTGTTGTTCAAGTTTATCGGCATCCTTTTTATTTATACGCGCGACATAGCCCAGATTATGCGTTGTTAATTCACTAAAAGGATAGTGCCGCTTTAAGCGGGCATCGACAAAAATTCCGGGAAACTTGTGTTGATTAACTGAAAATAGCGCCACTTGTTGTTCACTTAAACGCGGCAGTAATTCTATTTGTTTGAAACGACGTTTACCTTTTGCGGCTTTAAAAAATCGAGTTTGCCTGTCTTTACTTATATCAAGTAGCTGACTTATCTTTTGAATGTTAGCTTGTAGGTTATCAACTTCTTCTGGAATTACCGCCAAGCTATAAACGGGTTTGTTATCAGCGAGAATAATGCCATTACGATCGTAAATGATGCCACGATTTGGCGCGACAGGGAGTATTTTTATGCGATTAGAGTTAGAGCGTGTTTGATATTTTTCAAAAGAGTTAACTTGTAGTGTGTAGACATTACTAAATAATATTATTAACAGTAATAAAACACCAAAAAAGGCAATGAAAGTACGGCGTGCAAATAAATTAGCCTCCGCGCTTTGATTACGAATAACAATGCGGTGAGGTGCCATTAGTTTTGCTCTTTATCGTGAACAGTTAAAGAGTTTGAAAGCATATCATAAGCAACCATATTAGCTTTGCTAAGCTTGTTATCCTTTATAATAGGCATAATACATAAGGGAGTCACAAGTCATTCTCTATGGTAAGGGTGATTGTTATTAATGCTCCATGCGCGATATAAACTTTCGCCAATGAGTATTCTAACCATAGGGTGGGGAAGTGTTAGGGGCGACAATGACCATTTTTGCTCGCTGGCTTTAATACAAGCAGGAGCCAATCCTTCTGGGCCACCAACTAATAGTGCAACATCTCTGCCATCAAATTGCCAGCGTTCAAGTTGTTTAGCCAGTTGTGGCGTGGACCAAGGTTTCCCTTCAACTTCCAAGGTTACAATACGACTGCCTTTGGGAATAGCAGCTAATAATTGTTCACCTTCTTTTTCTAAAATACGGGGAATATCAGCATTTTTACTACGCTTGCCCGCAGGAACTTCAACTAGATTAAAGGATAAATCACGAGGAAAACGTCGAGAATATTCATTGAACCCTTGACTGACCCAAGTTGGCATTTTTGTGCCAACAGCATATAAAGTTAACTTCATAAGTTAATCAAGCCAATGAATTGGCTTTTATTCGGCCCAAAGTTGTTCTAAATTATATTTATCACGTTGCTCGTTAGTCATGACATGAACAATAATGTCGCCCAAATCAACTAAGGCCCATTCGCCGACATCGTTACCTTCCATGCCACGTGGTTCAACACCTGCCGCTCTGCAATCAATTGCTACTGATTGGGCAATTGATTTTACATGTCGGTTTGAATTACCAGAGCAAATAATCATGTAGTCGGCAAAGCTTGCTTTGTCGCTAATGTTTAGAGAAATAATTTCTTTGGCTTTCATGTCTTCAAGTTTTTCAATAACAAATGCTTTAAGTGCTTCGGTTTGCAAGGGGTTCTTCCTATAATTAGTAGATTTTCTACGGTGCCATAAACTAAGTTAAGCACAATTTGTGGATAGTAACATTAATACCAATACGAATAAATATATGATCATTGTAAATGGGCTAAATATTTGCTCACTTACATACTTGTGTTGGGTTAACTTACTAATAGGTTAACGATAAAGCTTATTTTTATTGATAAAAGTAAATACGCTAGGCGCCAATAATTGCTGACAATCTTGGCTGTTAGCCAATTGTTGACGTATTTCGCTTGACGAAATATTGAGATCTAAATGGTTTTGATAAGCGGGCAACGTATGAGGAAATAAAAAAATACCGCCAGAGTTACGTTTTTTTAATTCATCAATAGTATGAATTTGATGGTTATTTAACAATGCCGAGGTTGTTTGATCAACATTGTCTAATTGGTAGTTTGGTCTAGTATTAACCACCAAATGACAAAGAGATAAAATTTCTTGATATTTATGCCAGCGAGTAAAAGTTAATAAAGAGTCTAGGCCGACAATAAAATATAATGCTTGTTGTGGAAATGCTTCTTTTAATTCTTTTAATGTGTCAACGGTATAAGAGTTGCCATCACGTTTTAATTCACGTTCATCACAGGTAAAGACATGTTCTGACTGACAAGCTAGGTGAACCATTTCAGCTCGTTGTTTTGCGCTGACATTAGGGGTCGCTTTATGTGGTGGAATACTCGCAGGGATTAGCAATACTTGAGTTAATGATAAGTAATCTGCGACCACTTTAGCTGGCAGAGTGTGGCCAAGGTGAATTGGGTCAAAAGTGCCACCTAAAATACCAATACTTGTCATACGTTAAATCGCTTTGCTTGAGAAAAA
>JAWUXK010000019.1:0-42858 GCA_034111385.1 Colwellia sp.
CATCAATAAATAATGCACTTCTTATAAATTTTAGTGCGATTGCTAATTTTGTTGAAAAAACCAACATCCCTTCATCGAGGCGCGCATTATACGCAATTTACATAGATACACAAGCATTCATTAACTAAAGTTAACTTTACCTTCTATAAAGCTTTTCGCAAAAAAGCACTACTCCATTGAAATTAAAAAACAAAGATAATAAACCCGCATCCACAAGTTACTTTATTGATAACTTATATTAGTTCGTCTGTCTACCTGCCAAGTAGTTAATACGTTACATCGACCTAAGTGAGATAAAAACGGTAGGTGAATCAAAGTCTGATAAGTCATTAGTTTCTGCTCATCAATAGCATAATCCCACTTTTGGGTATTTCTTGAGAAGAGCATTCTTTTGAATCGGGTATTTAAGGTGAAAAACTTAACTTAAGACTTAACTATACATAATTCAACCATGCAGCAAACTTGAAAGAGGTATGTTTTCAATGGGCGAGTGAAGTAAATTATCAACGATCAGAGGATGTTTTAGAATTTGTCTCTATACGGTAACGTTCATCAATTTTTTTGATACGCTCTACATGCTTTATTTGGGCACGATAAGCAGCGCAAACAAAAACACCTATAATAATAACGACTGGGATTACGAAGAAAAAAGGCTCTTGAATAAAAAAGTTATTGATCCATTCCATGGTTCATATTCCTTAAGTTAAAATAACTAATAATAGCTTGTTCATAAAGTAAATATAAATCTGTAAAAGCTTACTTTCCTAACTTACTCTTCAAAGTAGGTTCCCCACCCATCGTAGTCTACTTTACATTTCTTTGCTAATTCGAACATTTCTTTCGTTTCTTTACGTAGCAAGTCTGCATTTAGCATTTGCTCGGTAACAATATCAAAAGCAAAAACTTTATCGCCATTTTCTAATTCAGCTTCTTCTGGCTCTTCTATTTCTAAGCCTAGTTTAAATGCAGTAATCGCTGCTTTCTCTAGTAAATCAAAGTTCTCACTAGCAAAATGATGTTCAATCGTGTGATAAACTTCATCATTGGTACCGTCTTCAAGTAATTCATTCACGAGTGCTTCAGTATGTTCAAACCAATGTGTTAATTCTTCATCAATCATTATTCATTACCTTTTTGGTTATCAATTTTAGCGATATTTGTAACTTCGTCATCAAGTTGCTCAATTTTAGCTTTCATCAAAGTGTAAGCTTTATCGGCAGCTTCACGAGCACTAGCAGGGGTGTTTTCTGATATATAGATGGGGTCTAAAAATTCAATAATTATCTTGCCATTATCCCAACGCCCTAATTGGATGGTCCCTACTTGATTACTGGCACAAATAGGTACAACAGGTACATTGGCTAATGCCGCGGTACGAAACGCGCCAACTTTAAAAGGCAATAAGCCACGGCCTCTACTACGTGTACCCTCAGGAAACATCCAGATAGAAAGCTTTTTTTCTTGAATTTTTTTTGCCGTTAAATTAATAAAGTTCATTGCTTTACTGGTATTTTTACGATCGATTAATATGTTTCCCGTTAACCAATACATTTGTCCAAAAATAGGGATCCATTTTAAACTTTTCTTACCAACGCTTACCGTACTAGGTTGTACTGCATTAGCCATAGTAAAGACATCATAACTGTTTTGATGATTAGCAATATAGATAACAGGACCCATATTTTTAACTGAATCCGGTATTCTCACCTCAACATCAAAACCTAATAGTTTTGTGATTTTACCAAGGTATCTAGAAGTATGATGAACATTGTCACGGTGAAAAGGCCTTAGTAAACAATAAAAGCACGAAATTATACAAATAGAAAGGAAGGCTATAGACATCAAAGTAAAGCGGATGATTGTTAACAACAGAGAAATCCTAGTAAAAATTTAGACGGCGAGTATATAGGCAATATCATATAAGCGCAAAATTATTACTCTTTACGCTCATTACCTTCGTATTTACAAAACAGATTTACACTATACCTAAGCTGCCTGTAATTAATAACCAAAGAGCAAAAAAAAGCTTAAGCCTAGTAGCTGACATATGAGTAACTAACGTTTTCGCAAAAATTCCACCAAGTACCGCCCCTGGGCCTGCAAATAAAACAACTTGCCAATACACATCTTGATGTACTTGGCCTATAGCAACCCATACTGATATTGCAGAAACCATCACTCCACTCGCTATAGCCATATTTATATCAAATCGTCTAAGAATAAGATAAATAACTAACAGTTCGCCAACACCAACACTTAACCAAGCAGTGAGTGCGCCACCAAATAGACCAATTAATGCCAATGATACGTAGTCAAATAGGTATATTTGACTACGCTCACGGTGAGGCTTTAACAAATAGACAGTTAAAATAATAAACAGACCAAGTAAAAGTGAAAACCAACTAAAACTGGTATGTAAAGAAGCAGGTGAGGAATATTGAAAAGCAAAAACACTTGATAGCGCAAATGCTGAACTAATACTAGTTAGCAAGATTACCCGTTTATAACCTTGCCACAAACGTAAATCTCTTTTTTGACTGTAGTAATGGTGAGTCCATGTTACGGCACCTGCAGTCATACCAAAACATTGAATGGCAAAGCTAGTTGCAATAGATTGTTGCTCAGTAAAGTTTAACTGGGCAAACATCGGAATAAAAATAACCCCGCCACCTGCGCCAGTAGCGTTAGCAAAAGTAGCCCCTAAAACTCCGAGTAAGCTAAATAACCAATAATCAAATAATTCATATAATGGCTGATGTGCACCATACAGTAATGCCGCCCATAACAAGATGAAGACAGTAATAAATTTAGGATTTGTTAACCTAATTGGGTTTACTTTATCCATACACGCTAACTGTTTATTTTATTTGCAATATATTCTTGAGCAGATTTTGATAGACAAGCTTTTGATACATAACTTTTGCTGGTATTTTTTCCGGTAGTGAAATGCAACACAAAACCAAAATTTGTCTCTTTAATTTCAGAAACATCTGTCCACAAAATACGTCCCGTATGATAAAAAGATTCACTTAACACGCCCTGCTCATCAATGGTCAATGTTACTTCACTTCCTGAAGCTTTACTAAGCATCTGCCTTAAAACCCACCAAGGTTGATTATAATAAATAGCCAGCGCTTCTAATATACCTAACGCAATAACAAACCAAGCAGCATAACCATTTATAGGCGTAAAAAGTAATATAAATAAGCCAAACAACATTAAAATACCACCTTTAAAGTAGGCATTCGCAGATCGATCAACAGTACTTGATTGACTATAACACTCGTTAAAGTGGGCTTTATCTAAAGTAAAGTTACTAGTAAAAGAGATAGGTGTATTCATTTAAAAAGACTAAGACCATTATTTAAAAACGCCAAAAGAGTATGCGTTAGAATTAAAAAATTTAGTTTACCAGAAAAGCCAGACTAAAGTCATTATGTAACATAAACACGGTCAAACTGAGAGCAATGTGGATTAAAAGCTAGTTCTATCGATAAAATCTTTTCTATCATCCGTTTTGGCTAAACCATTTTTCATCGCAATACGCTGGTTTTTTCTTCCTAGTAAACGTAACTGTGTTATCCGCTCCCAAAAAAGTGCAAAGCGAGTTTCTTTTTTCCAGGTTTTCTTAAATAGATATTTCGTTGCTGCAATTGCATCAGGACTTTGCAGGCATATTTTCTCGGCTAATAATTTTGCCTCAGCTAAAGGGGTATCACTCACCTTAGAAACAAGGCCATATTCTAAAGCTTCATTGCCAGAAAAAAATCGTCCTGTCATGGTAAGTTCTTGAGCAATATCAATTCGAGTTAATCTAGATAACGTCACAGTACCACTCATATCTGGTATTAAACCCCACTTCATTTCTAAAATTGACAAGTTCGCATCAGGCGCCGAAATTCGAAAATCGCACGCTAAAATAATTTGCATGCCTGCTCCAAAACAATTGCCATGCACTACCGCAATAACAGGAACAGACAAATCTCGCCAAATATGGGCAACCCGCTGAAACATATTATCTTTAGTCCAAGGAAGCTTTAGAAAAAAACGTCTGATCATTGAAGGGGTTTTAGCAACATAGTTAAAATCTAAACCCGCACAAAATGATGCTCCTTCGCCTTGTAAAATAACACAACGGATAGAGTGATCTTTATTGACTTGAGTCGCGACATTAACCAAATCAATAATCATTTGTTCATCTAAACCATTATGTTTATCCGGGCGGTTAAGACTAATATAAGCAATTTTATTCTCAAATTTACAGTTCACTCTAGCACTAGTCATAATGTTTACTATTATTAATCAAAATGAAGATAAACTAAGTGTCGCACAATACAACTGGTTGAACCACTATTTCATTATCAAAATGATTAGTTGTCCTTTTTACATACAACTAAACTAAAAAAGATGGATAACGAAAGTATCCATCTTTTTTTATTCAAGTAACTGCAGTGATAACTTAACGTTATTTTTCACTTATGACTAATATATTTTAAACTGCAAACGGATATTGAATGGCGTCATGACATTGATAACCTTCCACTGCAAAGTCATCCATTGTTACCCATGTTTCTAGATCTTTTAATGATTTAATATCAGGATTTATAATCAATTTAGGTGAAGGCAAAGGTTCACGTTTTAGTTGAACATCTTTCATCAAAGGTAACTGATCTTCATAAATATGAGCGTTAACTATTTTATGGTAGGCAATACCCGGCTTAAGGCCTGTGATTTGAGCCATAATGGCTAAAAAGAAAAACACTTGTACTTGATTAAAATTAAGCCCTAGTGGAACATCACAAGAACGTTGAAAACTGGTTAAATAAAGTGTATCGCCAAGAATTGAAAAATTATGAGTATGCATACACGGTCTTAAACACCCCATATGAAATTCGCCAGGGTTATAAAAACTCATAATTTCTGCACGATCATCAATCCCTTTACTCAAGTTATCAACGATTTTTTGCAGTTGGTCTATCGTACCGCCATCTGGTTTAGCCCAAGCTCTACCTTGAATACCATATACACGGCCCATATCATCTTCACCCTTGCGATAAGAGTTATTAAGCCAAGCATCATTTAAATTAGCGTTAGCATCCCACGTTTTAGTGCCTAATTTGCGAAAATCGGCGGCGTTATCGTAGCCTCGAATGTAACCAAGAAACTCTGCAATTGCTGATTTGAAAAAGCTTTTTCGTGTGGTTATCATTGGAAATTCATTTTGTGCAACGTTATATTCTAAATCTGCATTTATAACCGTTAAACAGCGTTTTCCAGTGCGTTCATTTTCAATCCAAGTACCTTCGTCAACGATACGTTGACATAAATCTAAATAAGCGCGCATTAAGAGTTTCCTTTATTAATAACTTTTTTCTTTTTGCTATTTTTACTTTGAATGATGGCTGATTTCTCTTGACTTAAATACCCCAAATAAATCATTAAAAATCCAATTAAAATCATCGGAATACTAAGGATTTGTCCTTTTGAAATAAAAGAAAAATATAAACCTAAATGGGCATCTGGCTCTCTGAAAAATTCTACAAAACTTCTGAATATTCCATAGCCAATTAAAAAAGTACCGGAAGCTAAACCCAAACTTCTAGGTTTACGGGTAACCATATACAAGATGGCAAATAGCACCACCCCTTCAAGAAAGAATTCATACAACTGAGATGGATGACGAGGTAGTTGCAATGAATCGGTAGGAAATACCATCGCCCACGGCACATCAGTTTCTCGTCCCCATAGTTCAGCATTTATAAAATTACCTAAACGCCCCATTCCTAAGCCAATAGGCACTAAGGGTGCGACAAAATCACCCACAATTAAAAATGGTTTGTTGGTTTTTCTAGAAAATATATAAACCGCTGTAATAACACCAAGCAAGCCACCATGGAAGGACATACCACCTTGCCAAATCTGAAATAAATACAGGGGATCAACTAAGAAATATTCCCACTGATAAAAGAGAACATACCCAATTCGGCCACCTAATATAACACCTAGAAAACTATAAAATAACAAATCGCTCACTTGATCACGAGTCCACTGCCCGCCGCTTTTGTCAGCGGCTTTATTCGCAAGAAACATAGCGACTAAGAAGCCAATGAGGTACATCATGCCATACCAACGTAGAGCAACTGGACCTATGCTAAAGATAATAGGGTCAATAACCGGGAATTGTAAAAACTGTTCTGTCATTTTTTATCCAAAAAAGCATAATCATTAAATTCCTCGAATAACACATCACGAAGAAGAAAATCATTATAAAATTATAAAAATATCATTTTCATTGCCACTACCATAAGAAAGATGGCAAATCCTTTCTTTAGGGTTTGTACCGGTAGTTTACTCGCATATTTAACGCCGATAGGGGCAAACAAAGAGGACGTTAATACGATACCTAATAAGGCAGGTAAATACACATAACCAAAACTCCATTGTGGCAAGAGCGCATTATCAAACCCTGAAATGATATACCCTAAAGAACCAAATAAGGCGACCATAACACCGCATACTGTAGCAATACCAATACAGTGACGTAATGGCATCCCCAAATACGTTAATACCGGCACCAAAATAGCGCCACCTGCCATACCCATTAAACTAGCAACCACCCCAGTAAATAAGCTAATAAATTGTAACTTTATTTTCGATGGCATTTCTTTAGCTGGTTGTGGGCGTATTGAAAACAACATATAAGATGCCAGTAAAAATACAGCCAACGCAAAAAAGCGCGTTAACGCTTGTGCAGATAAATTATCAGCGATAAAAGCACCTAATAAAGCGCCAAAAGCGACAGTAAACATCAGCGGCTTAGTAATATCCCAAGGAATATTATTATTTTTATGATGAGCATAAGCGGCACTAGAAGAAGTCAAAACAATCGCAGCAAGTGATGTTGCCAGCGCCATGGGCATAACAACTTCAGGGCTTAAAAGCCCATGACCAAGAACATCATTGGTTACCGTAAAATGTGGCAATAAATAGACTAAAACAGGAACAACAACTAAACCTCCGCCAATACCTAATAAACCAGCAAGGAAGCCAACAATGGAACCAAGAAAAACACAACTTATAAAAATAATTAACATTACATTCCAGCCCGAATAAAACCACCTAAGCCTAATTGCTCAAGTTGTTCATTTAAGTAACCATGCACCTGCTTGGCAGTAGTAAGCTTTAAAGTATGCGCAAGAATGATTTTTGCTCTTTTATAATCTACATGACGAATAACCCATTTTATACGCGCTATATTATGCCCATTCATACTCAGTTTATCAAAGCCCATTGCTAACAATAATAATGCCCCTGCAGGCTCACCTGCTAATTCACCACAAAGACTTAATGGTACTAAGTATTTTGCTGATTGCTCAGCAATGTTATTTAACGCTCTAAGTACTGCCGGATGATAGGCATCATGCAAATTAGCCACCTGAGCATTATTTCGATCAACAGCCAATAAATATTGTGTTAAGTCGTTACTACCCACTGAGAAAAAATCTACGCGTAAGGCTAATTCTTCCAATTGAAAGATAACTGACGGAACTTCAAGCATTATACCTATTTTAGGACGAGCTAACTTTTCCATCTTTAAGTTACCTTTTCCTGGGGGACTATTCTTGAGGTCTTCTAAATGCTCTGCATATAATTCTGCATTTACTTCATGATAAGCCTGATTTATCAAACGAATAGCGTCATCAACTTCACCAACATTAGAAATCATCGGTAGCATAATTTCTAAGTTCTTATGGTGCTGATTTGCTCGCATCATAGCCCGTACTTGCACCAAAAATATTTCAGGGTGATCTAACGTGATACGAATACCACGCCAACCCAAGAAAGGGTTATCTTCAACAATGGGAAAATAAGGTAAAGATTTATCTCCACCCACATCCAAGGTGCGCATAGTCACCGATTTTTTGGGAAAGCCCGCTAAAACCTTTTCGTAAAGTTGTGTTTGTTCTGACTCGGACGGAAAGCAATGACGATTCATAAACGGTATTTCAGTACGAAATAAACCAATACCTAAAGCACCTAAATTCTCAGGACATTCAAATTCTGCAGATAAACCCGCGTTTAACTGCAACTGAATTTTTCGGCCATCTTTAGTGATAGTGGGTAAGTGAATTACTTTCTGTACTTTTTCTGTTAGCTCACGCTCTTGAGAAATTAAATATTGATACTCACGCTTTAATGCCTCATCAGGATTAATAAACAACTCACCGCTATAACCATCAACAATTGCAGTCTGTTGATCTAATTGAGTAATGGGTATATTGCTAATACCCATAATAGCGGGTAGTTCAAGCGCATGAGCTAAAATAGCCGCATGTGAATTAGCAGAGCCTGATAAAGATACAATCGCCTTTAAACCTTTATGTTGATATTCTGCCAACATGGAAGCTGTTACGTCTTCAGCAAGCAAAATAAAACTATTTGGCAAGGTTAATGTCTGGTTTTGTTGCTGCAGTAGATTAAATAAAAGTCGATTACCTAAATCACGAATATCACTGGCACGCTCTTTTAAGTAACTATCATCAATTGCTTCAAATTGTACAACATAATGTTCTATCACTAATTTTAATGCACTTTGTGCTTGCCAGCCTTCGTTAATTTTTTTAACTACTTCTTGAGTAATATCCGCTTGCTCAAGTAATTGCTTATACACATCAAAAATAGCTAAACTATCATCATTGATAATAATACTGAGCTTATTACTCAAGTGTTCAAAATCAGCCAGAGTTTTACTTACCGATTCTTCAAATCGCTGAACTTCTAATGATTGCTCTTCTTCGGCTACTTTTTGCAATGACAAGGTTGATATATTTGCTTTTGGCTGACAAACGACAATTTGACTTAACGCGATGCCCGGCGCGCCTGGAATACCCAATAACTGTTTTACGCCAGGTTGTTGATCTTCTTGATTCAGTAAATTCTTGACTTCAGCATTGGCTAATACATTCGATAATTGTGCTGCGATAGTCACTAAAAAAGCTTCTTCATTTTCATTAAAATGACGTGATTCTTTTTGCTGAATAGATAAAATGCCCAACACTTTACGCCTATGTATAATAGGTGTACCTAAAAACGCATGAAAATCATCTTCTTCTACTTCAGGGGCATGAAAGAAGTGTTCATGGTTACTCGCATCGGCAATATTCAAGGGCTCTTCACGTTGCCCAACTAACCCAATTAAACCTTCAGAAAAGCCAATAGTTGTTTGTCCCAATGATTTCGAAGCTAAACCATCTGAAGCCATTAATAAAAAATGCTCATGTGAATGATCGGCTAAATGAACAGAACAACAATCTGTTTTTAAAGCTTTTTTGATTTGGCTAACCATACGATCTAATGCATTTTGTAAATGCGCTTCTTGGCTAAATTCAAGAACAATGTGGCGTAACGTGGTTAACATAAAATCCTTACATATAGATAAAATAAAACGGGTTCAGTTAAATCGAAAATTCATTATTTGCAATTTATAATCAGGCATTAATGGAGTGACATTTGTGTCAACTTTTCACTTTTCTCGATTATTTACACAGGCAATAAATAAAATGACCCACGATAAAGTGGGTCATTAAAAAATCATAGTAATAATTAAACTCGGCTTTCTTTACGGTTTTGCCTTTGATTAGGGCGTTTATCGTGTCGTTTTTCATAAGAAAAAGCTAAAGCCGCAGAGGCAAACTCTTTCATGACTCTTCGATAAACATCACGCTTAAATGACACAACTTGACGCACTGGATACCAGTAACTTACCCACCGCCAATCATCAAATTCAGGATGAGAGGTGTGAAGTAAATCAACCGATGATTCAGGAGCAGTTAATTTTAATAAAAACCACTTCTGTTTTTGCCCAATACATACAGGTTTACTATCGTGTCTAATAAAACGTTTTGGTAATTTATATTTCAGCCAATGTTTGGTTGAAGCAACAATTTTTACATGTTCAGGGCGCAAACCAACTTCTTCATGTAACTCTCGATACATGGTTTGTTCAGCCGTTTCCCCTTCATCAACACCACCTTGTGGATATTGCCATGAATGTTGTCCAAACCGTCTTGCCCAAAATACTTGTCCCCTGTCATTAATTATTACTATGCCGACATTGGCTCGGTAGCCTTCGGCATCTATCACAGGAACTCCTGGGAAACTAATAAATACTTATGTAGATTCAACCATATTAACGGCTAGTGAGCAAATGATTACTTTGATTTTTTACGCTATTCACCAGATAATAACGCTTTATTTAAATACTCCACAATAATTAGGACACAATGAGCATTCCTTCTTCCGAACAAGAATTACTTGAACGAGTACAACGCTTAGCGGGATTAACCTTAGCAGAGGTAGCAAATGAAGCCGGAATTGAAATACCTAAAGATTTAAAACGAAATAAAGGTTGGATAGGCTTATTACTGGAACACGTACTCGGCGCGAGTGCGAGTTCTCGACCAGAGCCAGACTTTCCCCATTTAGGAATAGAATTAAAAACATTACCAATTACTAATCAAGGTAAACCACTTGAGACAACCTTTGTTAGCGTTGCTCCTTTAGTAGGCCTTGTCGGTATTAATTGGGAAAACAGCTGGGTGAAAAAAAAGTTATCTCGGGTATTGTGGGTGCCCATAATATGTAAAGACACTAACAAAGCAACTAACGAACAAAATATTCCATTAGCGTATCGTCAAATTGGCAGTGCTTTTATTTGGTCTCCTTCTGTTGAAGAAGAACATTTACTAGCTATGGACTGGCAAGAATTAACCGATATGATTACTTTAGGTAACGTTGAAAAAATTCAGGGGAAACATGGTCAAGTACTACAACTTAGACCTAAAGCAGCGAATAGTAAGGCTAAAACTAAAGCGTTTGACAAACACGGTGAACCTTTTATGACCTTACCACGGGGGTTTTACTTAAAAACCCCTTTCACTCAAATGATATTAAACAGGCACTTACGTATAAATTAATTTTTTACGTTGGATTTAGTTGCACATAACTCATTAGAATCGTACAGTTAAGTTATGCTTGTTCAGTACTCAAATTAAACAATTTTTTAATAAAATGGTAAAATATCTGTTATGAAGTTTATTAAAAAATTTGACAACTATATTACTGCAATTTTTGTCATCACAATTATTGTTATAATAGCGACCTCTTATTTCACCTTTAAAGAATTTTTTAACGCAAGTAATCAAAAACAACAAGAAGTAGTTATGCCATTATTTTCATTAATTAACAGTGAAATCATTCGGCCATTAACTGTTTCTCAATATATGGCAAGCGATCCCTTTTTACTTAATTACATTGAAGAAGAAAAAATCGACAAAGAGGTTATTTTTGATTACATAAGCAGTATTTCAAATCAGTTCAATACCATGTCATTCATTGCGATAGAAAAACATCTATTACTTATAGATTCAAATAATAAAACCACAAGTTTATCTGGTAAAGAAGCCGAATGGTATCACCGCTTAAAAGTTATTGATAAAACAGAATTCGCCGACTTTGGCGATGCAGAAAACCCTCATCTATTTTTTGATGTGAAGATGTTTAATAAGCAACAAGATTTTCTCGGTTTTATCGGTTTAGCAATAGATTTAGATCATTTTGCTAACAAATTTGCTAAATTTAAAAAAGACTATGGTTTTAAGTTATATTTTGTTGATGACAATAACGATGTCACCCTGAGTTCTGAACAAATAATGAAAACGATGAGTCACCATAGAAAAGATGTCGTGACGAACATTAATGAACTGCCGTGGTATCAACAATATCAGAGTGAGTATCAATCCAACAAAAACAATGACAACAACCAACTCTTCTTAAACTATTCAAGTAGTGAATTAATTATTTCACAAATCCCCTTAAAAGAACTTAACTGGCGCGTTTTTATTATTGCACCGCCTATCACAGAGCAAAGTGTTTACTGGCAATTATTTATTCAAAACCTTATTGTTTTTTTAGTCGTTTCATTAGCGTTATATTATTTATTTACCTTATGCATAAATAACTTTAGATCAGCTTTAGTTAAAGATTCTGAAACAGATTTTTTGACCCAATTACCCAATAGAAATTTTATCCACTGGAAGTATTCTCAATTAAACAAGGACTATGAGCATGTGAGTGTGGTGATTGCTGATATTGATAACTTCAAAATACTCAATGATACCTACGGGCACTTATTCGGTGACGATGTATTAAAAGTAATCGCAACTAAACTGGGTGAAAACTTAAGATCCATTGATCTCGTTGGTCGTTGGGGCGGAGAAGAGTTCATCTTAATACTACCTGACAGTAGTGCAACGCAAACACAAGAGATCATAAATAGAATTAGAAAAAACATCGCAAAAACGCCCTTTTCTTCTTCATCTACTAGCAAACCATTCAGTGTTACTGTCAGTTTTGGTATTAGTGATAGTAGCTTGACCACCGACACCCCCTTAGAAACAATACTCGCGAAGGCTGATCAAGCACTTTATACTGCCAAAACTAATGGCAGGAACCAAGTGGTTGTTCATATGGAGTAACATGGCTTGTCACAGTAATATTTTGTGCCATAGTCAAACTTTTCCCCGCACCTAGCAATTGCATATTGGTATTTGCTGCTTCTAGGCAAATGAACTCTTGCTCACCCTTTTCATGAATATCAGCCATATTACTTGCTAATTCAGCACCTGGATTCCAAAAAACCCACTGCTTTGTGTTAGTAGTACTAAGTTCTATAGTACGTTGCCAATCAGTATCAATAACCTTCATAACTTCATTGCTATGATACACTCTATCCACTTCATTAACCCCGTTAGCTAATGGCGTTGCTAAAGGTTGAGGGGTGCAGATATTCCCTGTTAACTTGTCATCAAACGAAGCTTTCGTTAATTCAGTGATAGTCGTATTTCCTGGGGAGCTAACCGAAAAATAACTATGTAATGCGCCAGCATAATAAGCGTCACGCTCGCTCAAGTTTGTCATGGTGAGTACTTGATTAAATGACTTTCCAAAAAACAGTACTTGCGTTAACTTGCATGCAAATGGCCACAAGTCACTCATATTGCTTCCTTGCCAACTTAAGGTGATCTCAACACCCTGCTGATTAATGTCAATCTTATCTACTTGCCATAGCTGACAGCGCGCAAAACCGTGATTTCCTTCTTTATTCACACTATCGTTTGGATGTACCCCAAACCAAGGCCAGCAAAGGGGAATGCCACCACGAATTGCTTTTCCTTGCTCAAAAGCTGCATTTTTTGATAGCCAAAAAATTTCTCTTTCACCTGTTGGCTGCCAACTAAGTACCTGTCCGCCATACAAACTGACTTTAGCCTGAGTGTCTTTATGTTCAACAATTAATGCTGACAAATCTGAGGATAGTTTAACTTGTTGAACCTGACCAAAATCATTTTTCACTACTAGAGGCATTATATTATTCGCTGTTGTTAACTTCACATTAAAGGAAACAGTTTAAAAAAAAACATTAGTGTTTGAAAGCTTAAAAGCTTTTACCAAATGATAAACCGATTCATCAGTAATATTTGATTAAATAAGGTGAGAACGTTGTGGAATTTCTATTAACATATAAGCGCCTAATAACTACACAACAAAGGCATAAACTAAAGAGGTTCCTTTAGGCATTAGACACTTATAAGAGAAGAATAACTTTACTAAACGGAATTATTAAGCCGCTTTAACCAACTGTTGTAAATGAGCAACAATATCGCTTGATTCATATAACCATTGCACCTCACCATCAGTTTTTGCAATGCGCAAACAAGGTACGCTTTTTTTACCGCCTTCACGGATCAGCTCTTCACGATAATCATTTTCCTGATTAATATTTCGCAACTCAATGTTCAAGCCTTCACGCTTCATTGTACGACGCACTTTTACACAAAAAGGGCAGCTAGGTAATTGATATAAAGTTAAATCTTTCGTTTTTTCATCAACTTCAGCTTGCTCTGCTGAGGCTCTATTTGGCGATTTAGGTGAAAAAATAAAGTTAATAAGTAAGATAAGACGACCGATAGGCCATCGAATTAGAGACATAATCATAGGTTTCACTTCTGTATTTATATATATTTCTTTGATCAGTGATCAAAATCGGCGACAAATTTTATCACAAAACGGTTATTTTAGGCTCGTTTATTTTTAGGTATAAAGTTTAAAATAGACACTGGCACTGTTTTTTTCACTGGGAATTCGGCTATTTCTTTTCGCTTGATAATATGACCTAATCGAGTTTCTATCGCGCACAAGTTTCTAAAATTATCTTTTGAAACAAACGAGATAGCTTCGCCACTAGCGCCCGCCCGACCTGTTCTACCAATACGATGAATATAATCATCAACTTTGTCAGGTAAATCGTAATTAACCACACGCGTGAGCTCTCCAATATCAAGGCCGCGAGCGGCAATGCCAGTTGCAACTAAAAACTCAATTTTGCCTAACTTAAAGTCTTTAAGTATTTGTTCTCGAACTTCTTGTGTTCTCCCACCATGAATTGATTCAGCCGTGATACCACGCTTTTCTAACTGACTGACTAGCTTAGCTGCCCCATGTTTGGTTTCAATAAAGATAAGCGCTTGCTGCCATTGCTGTTCTTGTATTAAATGACTAAGTAATGCCGATTTATTACCTTTATCTAC
Organism: Colwellia sp.; assembly: GCA_034111385.1. Classification (GTDB taxonomy): domain Bacteria; phylum Pseudomonadota; class Gammaproteobacteria; order Enterobacterales; family Alteromonadaceae; genus Colwellia. Next base: position 14,649 of record JAWUXK010000019.1, read on the forward strand.
AGTAATCAACCATTGTTCAATTTTAGGCTTAGACGCACTATTTTGAGCAATTGAAATTTCGACTGGATCATAAATAGTTCTTCTAGCTAAAGAACGTACATCGTCAGAAATAGTCGCTGAAAATAACAAGTTTTGACGTTGCTTAGGTAAACGTTCAATAATTTTATTGATATCCTCAATAAAACCCATATCAAGCATTCTGTCCGCTTCATCAAGCACTAATACTTCGAGTTCATCAAAATGTAGCGCCCGCTGATGCGCCATATCTAACAATCTACCAGGGGTAGCAACGAGAATATCAATTCCCCATATTAGCCGTTGTTTCTGAGGTTGAGCGTCAATACCACCATACATCGCCATTGAACTAAGCTGTAGGTGTTTGCCATATTGCCCAATACTTGCTTCAACCTGCACTGCCAATTCACGAGTAGGTACGAGAATAAGTGCACGAATACGCTTACCGCGAAGCTTATGGTGTTCATGTTTAATACTAAGCTTTTGTAGAATGGGTAAAACAAAGCTAGCCGTTTTACCCGTGCCAGTTTGCGCACAAGCAATTACATCTTTACCCGATAAAACAGCAGGTATCGCTTTTTTTTGAATCGCCGTTGGTTCGCTATACGCTAAATCAGTTAACGCGTTTAAAATAGGCTCACAGAATCTAAATTTTGAAAATGACATTAAGTGTCTCAAACAGTAAGTTAAGAAGAAGCTAAATGATTACAGTTGGTATTAACTTATGGTATTAGTGTGACAATTTAATTTCTAAACCATTCAGAAAAGTAGACAGAACATCATCGCTACACTCTCTATAGTGCTTATGGTTAACATTCCTAAAAAATGCACTTAATTCATATTTACCTAAACTCAACTGTGCCAACTCTAAAATAGCAATGACTTCATCCGCTTTTAAAGCTAAGGCTATTTTTAATTTGTTGAAAACAATATTATTACTTAATACTTGTTCTGTTGGGTGTTGAGGACCATCTTTTGGGCCTCTTTTCTCAATAATAAGACCATTTAAAAAACTTGCAAATTCAACGTCTAATAGTGGACGACTATCATCTTTTTCTTTGAAGGTGTCAGCTAATTGTTCTGCAGTAATTACGCCTTGGCCTAACTTAAATACTGCGAGTATTTTTTCATCATTAAAGTCAAAAATAGTGCTAATACGACGAAGAAGATCATTATTTATCATTAAATTACCTAAAGCTGTTTGTTATGTAGATGATTGTTTGTTCCATCGCTTCAAAATATCTTCAAAGCATCGCCATAGTATAACCGACTATTATCAATATTTATCCACACGAAGTATAAGATAAGCTATAATTTCATTCGAATTGCCAATTAAATCGAAATAAAGATAATTAATAAAATGAGATGCAACCCACAGCCAGTGCAAAACTGCGATAAATCACTCGGCAATGTTTATATTATGACACATTCTTTTTTTTCTGATGTCGTTAGAATTGGATGCACGGCTGAAAATCCTGAAGACTATGCAAAGACACTTTCAAAAAAAACACCTGGACATTACACGCTCGCCTTTTCACTACAATGCGATAATCCATGCAAAGTAAAGAAGCAAATACAAACGTATTTAAATACACAAAAATACGCTAATGAATTTTATCAAGTAACCACAGAAGTTGCAGAACGTTTACTTAAAAGAGAAGTATTAAGAATTCCAATGTGTAACCCGCGATGAGTTTTTTTCCTTAATTTAATGTTAAAAAAAGGAGCATTAAAAATGCTCCTTTTTATGTTAGTACCGACTACTTTGCAATTTTATCGAAAATAACAATAGTAGTAATCAGTTTAGCCGTTGATATCAACAACCACACGGCCACGAACTGTACCTGCCATTAATGCTTCGGCCGTAGAAATCACATCACTCAAACCTATATCGGTAGAAATATCTTCAAATACTTCTGGGTCTAAAATATCAGCAAGACGCTGCCAAGCTTCAATACGATCATCAATAGGACGCATCACACTATCAATACCGGCTAAGGTAACACCACGTAAAATAAATGGGGCAACTGACGCAGGTAAATCCATACCTTGTGCTAAACCACAAGCAGCAACAGCGCCACCGTACTGCATGCTGGCACAAACATTTGCTAGAGTATGACTTCCTGCTGAGTCAATTGCGCCTGCCCAACGTTCTTTCGCTAATGGGCGACCAGGTTCAGACAATTCTTTACGATCAATTACGCCTGAAGCTCCTAATTTTTCAAGATATTCTGTTTGGTCTACTCGACCTGTTGAAGCAACTACTTTATAACCAAGTTTTGCTAAAATCGCGATTGAAAAACTACCAACACCGCCGTTAGCACCAGTGACTAATATTTCACCTTTATCTGGAGTAACACCATTTTTTTCAAGCGCAATAACACAAAGCATTGCAGTATATCCGGCTGTGCCAATAGCCATTGCTTGGCGTGGTGAAATCCCCTTAGGCAATGGAATTAACCATTCACTTTTTAAACGTGCTTTTTGAGCTAAACCTCCACAATGCGTTTCACCTACACCAAAACCATTAAGTAAAACCGTATCACCGGCATTAAATTTATCACTTTCACTGTGTTCAACCGTGCCAACTAAATCAATTCCCGGAATCATAGGAAATGTTCTTACTACTGGGCCTTTACCAGTTATTGCTAACGCATCTTTATAATTAAGTGTGCTATGCGAAACGTTAACGGTAACATCACCTTCAGGTAATACAGTTTCATCAATATCTTTGATAGCCGCTCGGTAACCTTGGTCATCTTTTTCAATTAAAATACCATTAAACATGTTGTCATCCTCATTTAGACTGATCGTCTATAAATAGTAAAAAAAATTTATCTAGGCAAAGCCGCGATAAAATGATTAAAATAATTTTCTAGTGGTTTGGTATCTTGTACCAACTTAGCTCTGCTAACCGCACCTTCCCAGCCAATCCAAAAAAATTCGGCAAGCAACTCACAATCAGCAGCACTTGATATCTCACCTTGTACTTGCGCTGCTCTAAGGCAGTTTGCTACGCGATCCTGCCAGTTATGAAATATATCAATTAACTGCTGTCTAAAACTTTCGGGCAGTAAATCTACTTCTTGCCCAAGATTACCCACTAAGCAACCTCGCTTAAATTGATGCCGCACCATACCCATTTTGGCACCTTCAACAAAATTACTAATACGCGTTAAAGGTGGGTACGATTCATCTAATAAACACCCGTCTAACTTTTTAGCAAAAAATGTAGCATAATTTTCAATCACAGCCTGACCGAATACTTCTTTACTGGCAAAGTAATGATAAAAAGAGCCTTTAGGTACTTTTACCTTTTTCAAGATCTGATCAATACCAGAAGAAGCAAAGCCATTTTCTGTTAGTTGCTCAAGCCCACTGCGGATTAACTCAGCTCTTGTATCGTTATTTTCACGCGATACTTTGGGTGGTCTACCACGACGTGGTTTCGTTACGGGTAAATTCATATTTACATAATAGACCGACCGTCTAGTTAATTGCAAGTCTATTTTAAATAAATAATACAATCCGTATAAACTTACGTAATAAAGTAGACAGGAAAAATGGGTACAGAAGATAGGTTAAATACAAAAAAGCCTGAATAACGTAAATTATTCAGGCTTTTTCTTGCATCAAACTTGGTTAAAAAGATATTATCTTTTTGCCAATTTCTCTTTAATACGTGCTTTACGGCCAGATAGCTCGCGCAAGTAATAAAGTTTAGCTTGACGTACGTCACCGCGACGTTTCACTTCAATTGAGTCAACAATTGGGCTATGTGTCTGGAATACACGCTCTACACCAACACCGTTCGAAATTTTACGAACAGTGAACGCAGAATGTAAGCCACGGCTCTTAACAGCAATTACAACACCTTCAAATGCTTGAAGACGTGATTTATCACCTTCAGTAACTTTTACTTGAACTACAACAGTATCGCCTGGGGCGTATGCTGGTAGATCTGTTTTTAACTGCTCTTGTTCGAGCATTTCAATAATTTTACTCATAATACCTTCTTCCTAGTATGCACAGACTAAGTGGATCGCGTTTGCTTCTTAATAGAAACTAACATTTTTTCCTGCTCAGCTGTCAGAGCTAGGTTTGTTAATAATTCTGGTCTTCTGGTCCATGTTCTCAATAGAGACTGTTTTTGGCGCCATAAGCGTATATGTTCGTGATTTCCGCTTAACAAAACTTTCGGTACTGACATTTCATCCCCGTTAGAGGTAGTCATTACTTCTGGCCTAGTATAATGCGGACAGTCTAATAAACCATTCGAGAAGGAGTCCTGCTCTGCTGATTCTTTATGTCCTAATACACCCGGCACTAATCGTGCTATCGCGTCTATTACATTCATTGCAGGGAGTTCACCACCACTTAAAATGTAATCGCCAACCGACCATTCTTCGTCAATATCTGACGCGATTAGTCGTTCGTCTATGCCTTCATAACGTCCTGCTATAAATATCAGGCAGTCATCTTGCACTAATTCACTTACACCCGCTTGGTCCAATTTTCGTCCCTGAGGAGACAAATAAATAACACGAGCTTTTCTACCTTCACTTATCGCTGCTTTACGCGCAGAAGCAATGGCATCACGAAGTGGTTGCACCATCATCAACATACCTGGACCACCGCCATAAGGGCGATCATCAACAGTACGATGTCGATCATGAGTGAAATCTCTTGGGTTCCATTTATGAAACTCAATAAGCCCACTGCGAATTGCTCGGCCTGTCACCCCATACTCAGTAATAGCATCAAACATTTCGGGAAAAAGGCTTATCACCCCTATCCACATTTTGCTTTTCTTCAAAGAAGAATCGACACTAGTCACAAGCTAGAAACCTGGGTCCCAGTCAACACAAATTTGTTTATTTTCAATGCTTACCGATTCAACAACCTGTTCTAAAAGATAGGGGATTAACCGCTCTTTTTTACTAAAGCCATCATTTAGGTTCGCTTTCACAACCAGTACATCATTAGCGCCAGTTTCCAACATGTCAGATACCACACCCAGATCGTAACCTTTCGTGGTAACAACAGCCATTCCGATTAAGTCACGCCAGTAATAATCACCTTGTGATAATGCTGGTAATGTACTTTCATTGGTTAATATTTCTGAACCGACCAATGCTTGCGCATTATCTCTGTCATCAATACCACCAACTTTAACGATCAAGCCTTTGTTGTGCTTGCGCCAATCAGTAACATCTACTGTTCGCGTATTATTTCCTAATTTTAATGACCAAGGAAAATAGTCAAGTATGGCATCAAGTTCTTCGGTGAATGAATGAATCCTCAACCAACCTTTGATACCGTAAACAGCGCCTACTTTACCTAAGATAATTTGATTTTCTGTACTCATACCAACTCACTAATTACTACTATTGCCTACTAAGTTGTTATTAAGCTGCTACTTGAGCATCTTTAACTAACTTAGCCACACGATCAGATACACCAGCACCTTGACCAACCCAATGGTTGATACGGTCAAGATCTAAGCGTAATTTTTCTGCTTGACCTTCTGCTGTTGGGTTGAAGAAACCAACTTTCTCGATGAAACGACCATCGCGAGAGTTACGGCTATCTGCAACAACAACCTGATAGAATGGACGCTTTTTAGCGCCACCACGAGCTAAACGAATGGTAACCATATCGTCCTCTTTATATTTAAGTGTTAAAACGAATTTTCCAGACACCTTCTGCCGAACCGACAGAAAAGCTCGCGTATTTTACGCTTTTAAGAGATAAACACAAGAGAAACTTGAAGAGTAGTAGAAAGATAAAGTATTAAACGACAAATAAGAGAGTGACAATACAATAAATTGATGTGAATTAGACAAAGTACGGAATAAGAAAACGCCGTACTTTCAGTCTAATAGAATATTCACTGGTAATGATGAATTTGAAATATGAACGATTTAGCGCCCAAACATTCCACCGCCGCCCATACCACCACCTGGTGGCATCATGCCTTGCATGCTTCGCATCATTTTTTTCATGCCACCTTTAGCTGACATTTTTTTCATCATTTTTTGCATTTGTGCGAATTGTTTTAATAGTTTATTCACATCTTGAATTTGTGTACCTGAGCCATTAGCGATACGACGTTTTCTCGATCCTTTTATGATATCTGGACGTTCACGCTCAGCTGGCGTCATGGAATTTATAATAGCTTCCATGCGAGTAGTCAGTTTGTCATCCATCTGGTCTTTAACTTTTGCTGACATGTTACCCATACCGGGTAATTTATCCATCATCCCAGCCATACCACCCATGTTTTTCATTTGGCCAAGTTGGTCACGAAAATCTTCTAAGCTAAAACCTTTACCGCTTTTAACTTTTTTGGCTAATTGTTCGGCTTTTTTACGATCGACATTTTGTTCTATCTCTTCAACAAGCGAAAGTACATCACCCATTCCTAAGATACGAGAAGCTATTCTGTCTGGATGAAATGGCTCTAACGCTTCTATTTTTTCACCAACACCCATAAATTTAATAGGCTTGCCTGTGATATGACGAATAGATAACGCTGCACCGCCGCGCGCATCACCATCGGTTTTCGTTAAAATAACACCCGTTAGTGGTAATGCATCGTTGAACGCTTTCGCGGTATTCGCCGCATCTTGCCCTGTCATGGCATCAACAGTAAACAAGGTTTCTATTGGGTTGATTGCTGCATGAAGATCTTTTATTTCGTCCATCATGCTTTCATCAACATGTAAACGACCTGCGGTATCAACAATCACTACATCATAGAAGTTTTTCTTGGCATGATCGATAGCGGCATTGGCAATCTTAATTGGCTTTTGAGTGATGTCACTCGGAAAAAAGCCAACGCTAATTTCGTCAGCTAATGTTTCAAGCTGCTTGATTGCTGCCGGGCGATATACATCGGCACTGACCACTAAAACCTTTTTCTTTTCGCGCTCAGTTAAAAATTTAGCGAGCTTAGCAACCGAGGTCGTTTTACCTGCACCCTGCAAGCCTGCCATTAAGACAACAGCAGGAGGAGCCGCTTTTAAATCGAGGGTTTCGTTAATGCCACCCATCGCAAGTTCTAGTTCTTTTTGAACAATTTTTACAAATACTTGGCCTGGCGTTAGACTTTTAGAAACATCAGTGCCTACTGCTTGCTCTTTAACTTTACTCACAAACTCGCGAATAACAGGTAAAGCAACATCGGCTTCCAATAACGCCATGCGCACTTCACGCAAAGTATCTTTAATATTGTCTTCAGTTAAGCGACCACGCCCACTAATATTTTTAAGGGTTTTACCTAATCGTTCGGAAAGATTATCAAACATGAATAACTCGAATAAAAAGTATTAATAAAAAGTATGGCGCTATTATACCCGCGCTAAAGATAATCTAAAGAAGAATATTATATCCGTTTTATATATCAGAGAAATACGAGAGTTAAACTCGACATATATGGTATAGTAGAAGCGTTTTTATAGTTATTTATTCAGGTACCACCGTGGAACAGTTAACGTCTTTAATCAAAAACTTTATCGACTTAAGTGCCGAAGCAAGCCCTTGGTTATTACTCGGCTTATTAATTGCTGGTTTAATGAAGGCTTGGGTGCCAAGTAAAATTCTCAGTAAGCATTTAGGCAAAGGAAAATTGGCTATCGTTAAAGCCGCCTTAATTGGGGCTCCCTTACCCTTATGCTCTTGTGGCGTAATTCCTGTTGCGACCGAATTGAGACGAAGCGGTGCGTCGGCGCCTGCTACTGCATCATTCTTAGTGGCCACGCCAGAAACAGGTATAGACTCTGTCTCCGTATCCTACGCATTACTCGGTCCTATTTTTGCTGTTTATCGTCCTTTTGCAGCGATAATGTCGGCCATTATTACCGGGGTGTTAGTATCAAGTATAAAAGAAGAAGATATTAAGTCTCCAATTAAAGAGGAAAAACAAAGTAAAAGCGCTTGTTGCTCCAGTAAAAAAACAACTAAAAAAAGTTTGGAAACCACAGCTAAAGTCAGTGCTTGCTGTAGCCAAAAACCAATAATTGAAGAAGTAAAAGAAGCCACTAAACAGGGCTCATGTTGTTCCTCTACCACTGTAACCTCTTCACCGGCAGAATCGACACCCTCAGCATTAAGCCTTCTTTTTGAAAAAACTAAAACGGGTGTACATTATGCTTCAACAAAATTAATTGATGATATTATTATTTGGTTGGCCATTGGTCTTATTTTTGCTGCAATTATTCGAACCTTCTTACCTCAAGAATTTTTATTAAGTTACGGTAGCGGCTTACCCGCTATGTTGCTTATGATTGCCATCTCTATTCCCATGTATATCTGCGCTACAGCTTCAACCCCAATAGCAGCGGGCTTTATTATGGCAGGACTATCACCAGGAACTGCCCTAGTATTTATGATGGCGGGGCCTGCTACCAACATTTCAACCTTAGGGGTAATTAAAAATGAAATGGGCGGCGCGGTACTTATTCGTTATTTGTTCGGTGTTGCTGTTTGTGCAATCGGGTTTGGCAGCTTACTAGATTTTGCACTGAATTATTACGCGATCAATATCGGCGAACAAATGCAACATTCTCATGAGTTATTGCCACACTGGTTTGGCTTAAGCTGTGCTGCGTTGATTGCACTATTAGCGATTAAACCCTTAAGAAAGCTAGTGCTCTAGTATTGGCTCAGTCAACTTTACTAGTTATTTTTTATATTTTAGTCAAAGCTTTTACTTAATTGCGTAGTATTGATAATTTTATCTGATAGAATCATTTGAATTATATTAAATAGGAGTTAGTTAGTGGATTTTTTGGTTATTGGGTCAAGCATTGCATTTATTGCTTACATGCTTGCCACGTTGGCAATTTTAACGCGCTTATTTCACCCTAATGGTCCTAACCTTAATCAAGTATTAGCGCTTGCGGTAATTGCGGTAATCTCACACACATTGAGCGACGCACAGTTATTATTTAGTCAAGAATCCATCAACTTCAGTCTGCCAAATGTTATTTCACTGGTTAGCTTAGCAATTGCTATCGCTATTTCTCTTATTGCCCTTCGCATGAAAGTTAATCTATTACTTCCTGTAATATACGGCTTTGCCGGTATTTGGCAATTAGTGATGATTTTTATTCCAAAAACAGAATCAATCCCATTAATGACAGAAAAAATGATTATCATGAGTCATATCAGTATTGCATTAATTGCTTATTGTATTTTAATTATTGCCACTTTGTACGCCTTTCAAGTCGCTTACATTAACCTAAAATTAAAAAGTAAAAACCTCACGGCAGTGGTACATTTACCGCCATTAATGCAAGTTGAGAAACAACTTTTCATTATTTTAATGATTGGTACCCTATGTTTATTTGCCAGCCAATTTATTGGCCTGCTTTTTCTTGATGGTTTTTGGGCTAAAGAAAACCTCCATAAAACAGTACTTTCATTAATCGCTTTAGCGATTTACATTATTATATTAGCTGGACATTATTATCAGGGCTGGCGCGGTCATAGAGTATTATTGTTAACGATAATTGCAAGTTCTCTATTAACCTTGTCATACTTTGGTAGTCGATTCGTTAAAGAATTTATGCTGTCTTAACTTTACCATTTATTAAAGGATCCCCTTTTTGGAACACATATCAACTCAGGTGCTTTTTATTGCTTTAGGCATACTGATACTTATTTCAGCTTACTTTTCTGGATCTGAAACAGGCATGATGTCGCTAAACCGATATCGACTAAGACACCTTGAAAAAGAAAAACATAAAGGTGCAAAGCGTGTTAGTAAATTATTAAACCGACCAGACCGCCTAATAGGTTTAATTCTGATAGGGAATAACTTAGTCAACATAGCCGCCGCGTCTATTGCCACTATCATCGGCATACGCTTTTTTGGCGATGTTTATGGCATGTTAGTTTCGACGGTTGTGCTAACGCTTGTTATTTTAATTTTTGCCGAGGTGACCCCTAAAACGCTTGCCGCTTTATACCCTGAAAAAATAGCTTTTCCTAGCTCAATACTGTTAACAATATTACTGAAATTACTATTGCCATTAGTCATTGTGGTCAACTGGATCACTAATGGTATTTTGATGCTTATGGGGATTAGCTCTGAACAGCGAGAGCAGCATAGTTTAAGCTCAGAAGAGTTGCGTACAGTCGTCAATGAATCAGGCGCATTATTACATGAACAAGATCAAAGTATGCTAATGAGTATACTGGACTTGGAAAAAGTCAGTGTTGAAGACATCATGATTCCTCGTAGTGATCTAGTGGGTATTGATGTAAACGACGACTGGAAAAAAATTCAGAAACAACTAACTCAAGCTAATCATACTCGCGTTCTACTCTATCGCGATAATATCGATGATGTTGTCGGTTATATACATGCACGTGATGCACTCAAGTTACTTTCAAAAAGTCAATTTACCAAAGCGACATTACTACGTGCTGTACGTGAATTATACTTTATCCCTGAAGGCACGCCGCTAAATATTCAACTATTAAAGTTTCAACATGCAAAAGAACGATTAGGTTTAGTTGTTGACGAATATGGTGATATTCAAGGCTTAGTTACTTTAGAGGATATTCTTGAAGAGATTGTTGGTGATTTCACCACAACAATGACACCCACAGCAAGCGAAGAAGTTACCCTACAACCTGATGGTAGTTATTTGGTTGATGGTAGTGCTAGTATTCGTGACGTCAACAAAGAAATGGGGTGGGAGTTGCCAACAGATGGGCCGAAAACACTTAATGGTTTAATTATCGAGCATTTAGAAGATATCCCGCAGAATAATATCAGCGTTCGTATCGCCGGCTATCCTATTGAAATAGTAGAGGCATCGAATCATAGAATAAAAATAGTCCGTGTTTTACCTGAGTTTTTTGTCAGTGAGACGACCGAAGAAGACTAATTATTTATCCGGTATATGTAATAAAGTTAATAACAAAGTTATCCACAGCTAAAATAGTAAAAAGAGCTTTCCACAATTTCTGTGGATAACAATCCCAAAGCCTATTAACCACAGCTTTTTGCTATTTCAACCGTTTTTTTAACAAATATTTTATCTTTTTTATAAAGAAATCATTGCAAAACCACAAGGCCATAGTTTGCTTGGTTTTGCTGCTTTTCTTCAATAAAAAGAACAAACTGGTAAGCATTCTATCTTTACCAACTTACCGTGTTTTTATTGTTAACTAAAAAATAACCGCCATAACCAGCCATGATTTAAATCTTCTTCGCAACTTTTTAATTGTGATGAATAACGTCGGGCTCTATCATCAACTTTTCTTGAAACTTTAACTAACCAGCCTTTCTTTTTGTAACTTTTACGCTTATACCCCCCCCAACCTTCATGATAGTTTAAGTACTGGTTATAAGCATCCCATTTAGAGACACCATTAATTTTTTGTGTTTTAAAAATGAACCAGCCCATAAAGTCGATAGCATCATCAAAGTCATCGCGATCAGCACCAGAGTTACCTGTTTCACGTACATAGTCATCCCATGTCATCGTCTTGGCTTGTGAATAACCATAAGCACTACTTACTCTTCCCCAAGGGATAAAGCCAAGTAAATAGTCTCTTGGTGGCTGCGCATCATGCTTAAATGAACTTTCTTGGTACATCATGCTCATAGGCACATGAATAGGAACTCCCCAGCGCTCTCTGGCCTCTTTAGCCGCAAAGTACCAATCTCGGTGTTCACGAAAGATCTCACAAACATTTTCAGGATTTTTAGGGGGTGGGGTTGCGCAACTAGATAAAAGCAAAGTACACAGCACCATAGTGGAAATCAATGTAACTTTAGAAGAGTGCAATAATGCCATAAGTAATTCAGTGAATATTTATTTATCAATAAAATGGATAATGCCAGAATTCTCAATAAATTGGCACTATATAGCTATATTTATTAACTTTTTAGAAAAAATAAAGTTTTAAAAATTAAACAATAAAATAATTGAACTAAAAGTGATATGGGTACTCTTACTTTATAGTTATGTTATTCCCTTAGTGTTTCATGTTTTTATGCGCTTCCTTCATCGGTAGCGCATTTTTTTTTCTAGAAAAAATGTTATTCCCACTCTTTATAGCTCAGTTTCATGTTTTTATGCGTTTCCTTCATCGGTAGCGCATTTTTTTGTCTAGAGAAAATGTCCTTCCCACTCTTCATAGCTCAGTTTCATATTTTATGCGCTTCCTTTATCGGTACCGCATGCTGAAAACTCAATAATTAAAAATTTAAATTAATGGCTAAAATAATCAACTAAGAATTCATCAAAGCTTAACTTATCATTCGCTTCTATATCAGATTGGCCTTGATGAGATTTTTTCACACTATCAATAAAATATTGCTCAGAGTAAAATTGATAATCACGTGCTAGAGACTCTTGACGATATTTATCCGCTTGAGTTATCGAATATTCAGATAGACTTTGTCCTTGCTCAACGATGATAGATAAAATTTCGGCTGATGGTGTTAAGCTAGCATCATTAATTTTTGCCCGTTCTCTTTTAATAGAATCACTATAATTAGTAGTTTTGTAGGCCGTGTCTAACAGTGTTGCCACCTGCGCCATATCATCAAATAGTTCATTGCCCCAAGTCTTCACTGATTTCAGAGTCACTTCTCCTTGGCAATTTGCATCAGATAATAATAATTCCGGATCTCGACCACGAAGCACCACCTCGTTCATATTGTTTTCGAGATGCTTCTGTGAATCACAATCAAAGGCCTTATTATCAATAAATGCACAATAAGTTAAAAATATATCTAAAAAGTGTATTTGTTCAATACTAATACCTGTATCAACAAAAGGATTAACATCAAGTGCTCTTACTTCAATATATTCTACACCGCGGTCACGTAATGCTTGTGAAGGTTTTTCACCTGATCTCATGACTTGTTTTGGGCGAATTGGTGCATACAATTCGTTTTCTATTTGTAGGATATTTCCATTAAGTTGTTGATATTCACCATTTACCTTTATACCGATATCAGCAAATTCTTCAGATTTTAATCCAATCGCTTCTTGCACAGCATCAACATAATCATGCAAGTTGTTATAACATATTTTTAACGATGACTGTTCACTACTCGTATAACCTAAATCACTCATACGTAATGACGTTGCGTAGTCTAAATATAAACTACCACGGGGTGATTTTTTAAAAGGTAGTGGTGATGTCTTATCTTGTAAAAAAGACTCACAAAGTGCCGGTGAGCTTCCGTATAGATAAGGAATTAACCAACAGTAACGCTTATAGTTTCTCAAAATTGAAAAATACCGATCTGAGATAAAGTCAGTCACTTCTTGTTCGTTGTTATGCAACGATTGCATTACGTTCCAAAAATTTTGAGAAAATGAAAAATTAAAGTGTATGCCTGCAATCACTTGCATCATAGAGCCATAACGATTTTTTAACCCTTGGCGATATACTGTTTTCATTTTACCAATGTTAGAGCTGCCATAATGCGCCAACGGCACTTTATCTGCCTCATCAACAAAACAAGGCATACTCATTGGCCATAACAATTCGCCATTAATGTTAGCAAAGGTATATTTTTGAATATCTTGAAGTTGTGCAATAGCTTCTTCAGGCGAGTGACTTACAGGGGTAATAAATTCTAACAAAGTTTCTGAATAATCGGTGGTGATTTCCCCATGGGTTAGCGCCGACCCTAATTGATTATAATGGCCGTGCTGTGAAAGCTTTCCTTCGGGTAGAACTCTTAAGGCTTCACGTTCAATACCTCTACCTGTACTAGAAAGGGCTTCAAGATTGTTCTCTTGATTGAAAGCGTTTATATAATCGTGCAATGATAATGTCAAAATAATTCCTAACAGTGTTAAACGTAACCCCTAATTTAATGAACTATAAATGAGGGGCTTTTCTCGTTTTTCAATGGCTAAAGTGAAATTGCTACTATTACTGTTAGTGCTATTTTGCCAACTGTAATTCAATAATTTCAAGGTTCATTTTTTCTAATTGTGGCCTTACAATCAGACCGTCACCTACAACGATCCATTGCATTGGTTTACTTAATTCTTTTTTGGCAATCTCATTTAGCTGTTCAAGGGTGATGTTTTTGATAATTTCACTTTGTTGTTCACCAAAATTTTCAGCTAAATCAAACTGTAATATTTGTCTCAAAAAACCACCTTTTTGTGAGGGGGTTTCATAACTTAATGCTTCATTTTGTGAAATAGCTTGGCGCATAAAATCAACTTCATTCGCTGTTAAACCCTCTTTTTGATAAGTAACCAGCTCTTTTTCTATTTCCATCATGGCATCAAAAGTGTGCTCTTTTTTAACGCTAGCCCCAGCAATGAACCTGCCTAAGGTTTTCCCTGCGTAAAAGTGGCTTGATGCGCCGTAAGTATACCCTTTATCTTCACGTAGGTTTAAATTTATGCGGCTATTGAAGGCACTACCTAAAGGAAAATTCATTAATATCGCCTTAAAGTGCTCTCCTGTTGCATCATATGTCATAGCACGCCGGCTATATTTTATCACTGATTGGCTAGCATCAGGTAAATCAACAAAATACACTTTATTTGGAGATGGCTTTGGAAAATCACTGTAAGTAGGAATGGTATAGTCGCTTCCCTTCCAGGACTTTAAATAAGTTAATTTAGGTAATAGTTCACTTTTGCTAATATCCCCAACGACAACTAAACTGGCATGGTCTGGCGAGAAGTATTGTTTATAAAAGTTCTTCACATCATTAAGTTTAATGGTAGAAACTGTTTCAATTGTGCCACTGTCTGCCAAACCTAGACGACTATTTTGTCCATAAGTAACGTGTTTTAATGCACGACTAGCAAGTGTTCCCGCATCTTTACTGCCCTGTTCTAAATTTTGAATCAGCTGATTTTTAACACGTTTAAAATCAGCTTCTCTAAACGCCGGATTGAGCATCATATCAACCATGAGTAATAGTGTCGCATCAAGGTTCTTCACTAAGGAACTAACACGTATCGTAGTATTTCGCCCAGAGGCGCTAATGGTAATATCGCTGCCTAATTTAGCAAGTTCGTTAGATAACTCTTCTTTGATATAGTTGCTTGTACCCTCATTCATCAAACTAGCAGTAAGCGCAGCAAGGCCTGCTTTATTAATAGGGTCAAGTAAAGTGCCCCCTTCTATACTGAGTATTAAACTTACCGTTGGTGTTTCACTATTTTTTGTCGCTATAATTTTTAAGCCATTGCTAAAACTGTCACGCCACAATTGGGGGATTTCAATTTGTGGGTTAACGCCCGCTTTTGGCATAACTTTCCGATCAAAACTGCTGACATTTTTCATCACGGGGATATCAAGTTTATCTATTTCAGGAGGGTTATTAACATCAGGTAAAACAAAGTTATCAGCTTTAGTGATAACTTGCGGTTGCCCATGTGGATAAATAGACAGTACAGCGGCACCTTTATCCTTTATATACTTATGATAAACATCCATGACATCTTCTTTAGTCACTTTATTATAACGTGCCACTTGTTGGTCGGTATAATCTGCATTCCCTAAAATAGTTTGATAATGCGCCAAGGTTGACACTTTACCGGAGACACTTTGTAAACCAAAAATAATACCTGTTTCAATATTTACTTTAGTTTTCAACAAATCATCATCATTGACGCCACGTTGCTCAAATTCAAGTAACGTATCGTTAATGACTTGTTCTATTTTTGCAAGTTCCAACCCCTGTTGTGGGTTTGGTAAAGCATAAAAACTCATTTTACAACCTAGCTCACTACAAGGATGACTTGCGCCTGCTTGTATAGAAATGCCAGATTTAACTAAGTTTTTATATAATAGCGAGGTGGGACCATTACCAATAATATTAGAAAAAACATCTAAAGCTGCTTCATCTTCATGCATTCCATAGACTGTAGGAAAGCTAATATAAAGTAGTGGTAAAGACACATTATCACTGAACGATGAGTATCGATTATCAGATAGGCTAGTTAACTGCTTAGTAATATTTTCAACTTTAGGTCCTGACTTTAAGCCACCAAAATATTGATTAACCCATGCTAATGTTTGCGCTTCATCAATATCACCACCAATAGTTAACACCGCATTGTTTGGACCATACCATCGACTAAAGAACTCTTTTAAGTCGGTTACTGTGCCGCGGTCTAAATCAGATAAATAACCAATAACGGGCCATGAATAGGGATGTTCTCGTGGATATACCATTTGGTTTATTGTTTCATTTAAACGTCCATAAGGGCGATTATCAACATTTTGTCCACGTTCGTTTTTTACAGTGGCTCTTTGAATTTCAAACTTTTTTTCGGTAATCGTTTCGAGTAAAAAACCCATTCGATCTGATTCTAACCACAGCATTTTTTCTAGCTGGTTTTTAGGCACTGTTTGATAATAATTAGTTCTGTCAGTATTTGTAGTGCCATTTAAATTACCACCACTTTGGGTAACAATTTTAAAATGTTGTTCATCACCGACATTTTTTGATCCTTGAAACATCATGTGCTCAAAAAAATGTGCAAAACCTGATTTACCCAGTTGTTCACGTGCCGAGCCTACATGATAGGTCACGTCAACATGCACCAGTGGATCAGAGTTATCTTGATGTAAAATAACCGTCAACCCATTAGCTAGCGTATATTTTTTAAAAGGAATAGCTAAACGTTCATCTGTGGCAATAACGTTTTCAACTAATTTAATACCGGTTGGTAAAGCGATATTATCATTTGATTGAAATGAGGTTTTTTGGCTAGTACACCCAATTAATAATGAACTCGCTAAAGTAATAATACTTAGCATAGGAATGAAGCGGGAAAAAGTTTTCAAAATAACATCCTGCATTTAGAGTAAAATAGTTTTATTAAATTATGATAGCAAAGTTAAATAAGAACAGGTTAACTTAAATGTTTAAAATTATTACACAAACTGACGATTTTGTCGTTGTTGCTAAAAGCGCAGGGATAAATTTTCACGATGAAGAACACCCTGGCGAAGGGCTATTTTCTCAAGTAAAGAAACAGTTAAGAGAACAATATTCTGATACTGAACTTTACCCAATACACAGGCTAGATAAAATGACCTCAGGTTTAGTTTTATTTGCTAAAAACCTTAAAAGCGCACAAATATTTTCTAAGATGTTTGAAGGGCATAAAGTTGAAAAGTATTACCTTGCCATCAGTGATAAAAAACCAACAAAAAAACAAGGATGGATTAAGGGGGATATGAAAAAAAGTCGACGTGGTATGTTTAAATTATTACGTAGTATGAACAACCCAGCTATTACCCAATTTTTTTCTTTCAGTCTTGGCAATAAACAGCGCTTATATTTACTAAAACCTCATTCAGGTAAAACCCACCAACTCCGGGTTGCACTAAGTAGTATCGGAGCCCCCATTCTTGGTGATCCTTTGTATAATTCAAATTCAGTTGCTGACAGAGGCTACTTACATGCCTATGCTTTACGATTTGAATATTTAGGAGAGCAGTATGAATTTATGTTACCGCCAAGTGAAGGGGAGTTTTATTTAACGACTGATATACAGCAAAAGTTGTCTGAAACACATCAACCTTGGTTACTCAACTGGCCTAAATAAGTTGAACAGAATCAGTTATTAGGGGGATACGTACTCCCCCTCAAACCTTTTTATTACGTATGTTCAATGAATAATGCGAGTGATTTTATAGCCTTTACAACGCTAGTTCTTTATTCCTAGCCTCTTCAAAAGTACGTCTTTCCTCAGCTAAGTTTTCAACTAATCCCACTAATTCCCGACTCGCGGATTCTGCTTCGCCAAATATATGGAGTATGTCAGCTTGTAAATACAGTGAATGCTCCCAGTCATTGTGAATAATATCCATGACTTTATGAACGTTGCTATGCACGCGACTATGAGGATCATCAATAGCATCGTAAGAAGGTAGGTGACCATAAGACTCAATCCCTTCTGCCGCTAAATACCATTTACCAAAACGACAATTATGATGATCAACCGCCACCATATTGGCTTCTTGCCCATTAGGTTCATTATGCTCAACAGCATAATAGGCTCGTTGCATATAAATTAAATGATCTACCTTGATCAAGGCGGTATCACAAATAATTTGTACATTAGATACCATTTGGTAGGTTTTTTGTGAATCTTTAGCCACTTCATCAAAACTAACTTTAAAGTCATCTATTAACTCTTTAGAGTCTTCTGAAATAGTGGCCATGTGCTCAGTGTCTTCGGTCATCACTTGTGACGCATTAGCGAAGCGTTCAATTATATTGGCTATTTGTTTTGCTGCATCCTTAGTTGTTCCTGCTAAATTTTTTACCTCTTCGGCAACAACCGCAAAGCCTCTGCCATGCTCTCCTGCACGTGCCGCTTCAATCGCAGCATTGAGGGCAAGTAGGTTAGTTTGGTCGGCAACACCAACGATCATAGAGACCATATTTTTAATTTCTTCGCTACTGGCCGCAAGTTCTTGAGAGTTATCACGCATCGCCGTTGAGCGATCTACAATAACATTTAATCGCTCATGTAACGTTTTTACATTCGTTTGGTTATTTATCGCAGTATCCATAGAGGCTTTAGAAAAATCCGCTACTGTTTTCATTTCAGTGGTGATAAAGCCTAAATCTTTTTGCGTGCCAGAAAGTCCGTGTAACAAGCTTTCTGACTTACCTGTTGTTAATTTATTTAACAATTCATTAGTTTTGTCAGAATAATAAGATTTTTCAATCGTATTAATGGCTGCTGCAGTATTTTTTAACTCTGGTAAAAAGCCTTTACTAAGCCCCTGCTCAATAGGTTTTCGGTAAAATTGCGCGCGTTCTGTCGCAATATAAGAGAACTTAGATTCACGCATTGATATTTCGAGTTGATCAAGCGCACTATTAAGGGATTTAGCAATACCATAATTAACATCATTACGGGGAACATTTAATACCCTGATCTCTAGGTTTCCTTGTTGCATGATGCCGATAGTTTCTTTGATTTTACGTAAAGTTTCTGATTCAGTTCCTAGCTTTACTTCTGATAAATACAAAAAAATAGCAGAAACAAAAACCACTGCAATAAAGAAAGGGCTAGCATCTTCAATAAAAACAAAATTTACCGTGATTAGCGTCAAAAGAATAAAATGCAACCACTGGGCTATTTTTGCCGGCAAAACATTTAGTTTATCCGGTGAAGGAGATGAGGTATTCATTATATGATACTCCTTGCTCATCAATAAAGTCGTTTAATATTTGTGTTGAAGCTTTAATCGCAAGCTTTTCATCACGTTGATTTTTCTCTGCTTGTAGCATTTTTTTATACAAATTGCTGATTATTTTAACCAACGAGGTATTTGGTTTTCTACGTACTGAAAAGTAACCTATCGTTTTTCCTGACTCATCAAAGCTAGGGGTTATATTTGCAAAAACCCAATAAAAGCTGCCGTCTGTACTCAAGTTTTTAACAATGCCAAAAAACTCATCCCCTTCATTTAAGGTATCCCACATAATTTGGAATACGGCTTTAGGCATGTCGGGGTGACGAATAATACTATGCGGTTGATTTAGTGCATTTTTTTCTTCTAATACAGAAATATTAAGAAAACACTCATTGCAATAAGTAATATTACCTTTAAGGTCTGTTTTAGTAACAATTAAGTCATCATATTGAAGACTGTATTCTTTTGAAGTAGGTGTTACGTTGGTATTTTGAGGCATAAGTAAAATGGCATCCCAGTATTAATTATTTTTATATTTTAGCACCATAGTGACTTTAATTAATTTAACTTAAGTCAATAAATAATCAAGTTTTAAAAACATTGCTACTAAATAACTACTTACAGGGAATGAAAGAACACAACAGCGATAGCTGTTGGGCAAATGAATTGTGTATACCATGGCCAAATTTTCCAAAATAATCCATGCTCTGCATTATCATTACCCTGTCTAATTTCAGCTAAAACATGACTACGTTGCCAAATCCAACCCACAAATATACAACAAAGCATGGCAATTAATGGCTGTCCATACACAGTAGAAAGAGTAATAACAAAGCCAAAAAGCACATCGAAATTGAAAACGATTAAAGTACTTATTATAAAAATACCTAACCCCACAAAAGTTGTTGCTTTTTTACGCTCTACTTTATGACGCTCAACAATAAATGAAACGGGGCCTTCTAACATAGAAATACTTGAGGTTAAGGCCGCAATAGACATTAAAACAAAAAAACAAAAACCAACAAACAAACCAATGGCACCCATCCCGTTAAACAAAGTTGGTAGCACCTCAAAAACTAAATTTGGCCCAGAAATCAAACTACCATCGTCACCAAATATGACAACACCTTGCGCTTGAGCAACATACATAGAAGGAATAATCAGTAGCCCCGCTAAAAAAGCGATCGAAACATCAATCAATGTCACTTGAGCACCCAAGGAAACTAGATTTTCTTGCTTCGATATATAAGAACCATAAATCACCATCACACTGGTACCTAATGACAATGAAAAGAATGCTGAGCCAAGTGCATTAATCAGTAGATCAGGTTCAAATATCCTAGAGATATCTGGATTTAAATAAGCAGAGAATCCCTCTTTTGAACCCTCTAAGGTAAATACATAAATAATTAATATGATAAGCAAGCCGATTAACATCGGCATAAGTCGTTTAGACCATTTTTCAATTCCTTGTTCAACACCTCGTTGAATAATAGAAATAGTCAGCATCATAAATAACGCTGTGAAAATCAAGTTACGGGAAACAGACTGACTAGTTAACCAATTAGACACTTCAGTCAACCCTAACGTTGTGGTTAACGGTTCAATTGCATACGACATCATCCAACCAGCAAGAATGCCATAAAAGCTCAAAATAAGGGCAGCACAAATAATGCCACTAAAGCCAACAAAAAAAGCAAAGCGTTTTTGCCATAGACTACGTGAAATTTTTTCCATCGATGTGACGGCATTGGCTTGACCATAACGACCAATGACTAGCTCTGCCATAAAAGCGGGATAAGCTAAACAAAATGCCAATACTAAATAGACGAGAACAAATGCAGCGCCACCGTTACTGGCTGTTTGAGTTGGAAAGCCCCAAATATTTCCTAAACCAACAGCTGAGCCAGCTGCTGCCATAATAAAACCGAAACGCGAACTAAAGCCGCCTCTTGATACACTCATTGATTATTCTCTTTGTTAGTATTTTTAGTTTTTATCAATTTTATTAACTCTACCGTTACTTAATTGTAGAACTGAGGTTTTATGCACAACATTTCTAATAGTTTTTAATCTACTTAAAAGTCATGAACATTAATAGAGTGAAACGCCAAAAAAACAAAAAGCTCATTGATTTAATCAAATGAGCTTTTGGCAACTGTATTTTACATTAAGTGAAATTTCACCAATGTTCTTTGAATTTATTCCACTTCAGGACGCATATGAGGGAATAAAATAACATCTTTAATTGTTGGTGAATCACTAAATAACATCACTAAGCGATCAATACCAATCCCCTCACCCGCAGTTGGCGGTAAACCATATTCTAGTGCGTTGATGTAGTCTGCATCATAGTGCATTGCTTCATCATCACCGGCATCTTTTTCAGCAACTTGTTTTTGGAAACGCTCAGCTTGGTCTTCTGCGTCGTTTAGCTCTGAGAAACCATTAGCAAGTTCACGACCACCAACGAAGAATTCAAAACGGTCAGTGATGAATGAGTTTTCATCGTTACGGCGTGCAAGTGGCGACACTTCCCATGGGTACTCAGTGATAAATGTTGGCTGGTCTAATAAGTGCTCTGCTACTTCTTCAAATATTTCACAGATGTATTTACCTGGACCCCACATTTTAGCTGCATCGCCTTCTTTAACGCCTACCGCTTTAGCCATTGCTTTAATTGCATCAAAGTTGTTTTCTGGATCACGTAATGCCGCTTCATCAAAGCTTTCAGCGCCGCGATGATCTTTACCATAAGTCAAAATAGCATCAACCATTGATAAACGCGCAAATGGCTTACCAAAATCATAGAATTTTTCTTCAACGACTTCACCTTCCGCATTTTTAACTGTGTTGCGAACCGTAGTCGTGCCTAAGACATCTTGAGAAATAGTACGTAACATTTCTTCAGTAGTATCCATCAAGTCATGATAATCAGCGTATGCTTGATAGAATTCAATCATAGTGAATTCTGGGTTATGACGTGTTGAAATACCTTCATTTCGGAAACTACGGTTAATTTCGAATACACGGTCAAAACCACCAACGACCAAACGCTTTAAATTAAGCTCTGGCGCAATACGTAAATACATATCTAAATCAAATGTATTGTGGTGTGTTGTAAATGGTTTTGCTGTAGCGCCACCAGGGATGATTTGTAACATTGGCGTTTCAACTTCCATGAAATCACGCTGCGTTAAGAAGTTACGAATACCAGCAACAATTTTTGAACGCATTTTGAAGGTATTACGCGTATCTTCATTGATAATCAAATCAATATAACGTTGACGATACTTAGTTTCTTGATCAGATAATCCATGAAATTTTTCTGGTAATGGACGTAATGACTTAGTTAATAATGAGTATTCGTCCATGTTCACATAAAGATCACCTTTACCTGATTTATGTAAAATACCTTTAATACCTACAATATCGCCAATGTCTAATGAGCCCCATTTAGCACGGATTTCTTTCTGCACTGTTTTTTCAGCGTAACCTTGGATACGACCAGACGAGTCTTGGATAACTAAGAATGGACCACGTTTTGCCATTACACGACCTGCAATGGCATAGGTTACTTGCAACGTTTCAAGTTCTTCCTTGGTTTTTTCACCATGTTCAGCTTGAATATCTGCTGCTAAATGTTCACGGTTAAAATCATTAGGGAAGCCATTTGAAGAGCAGTTCTCACGAATTTTAGCTAATTTTACACGTCGCTCAGCAATTAGTTTATTTTCATCTTGGGCAGAAGCTTGGCTGTTTTTTGCATTGTCAGTCATTTTGTTTCTCATTACTTATCTGTAAATTAATTTTTCTACAAACCAGATTTAAGGCTGGCTTCTAAAAAATTATCTAAATCGCCGTCTAATACAGCTTGGGTGTTTCTGTTTTCTACACCGGTTCTTAAATCTTTAATGCGGCTATCATCTAACACATAAGAGCGAATTTGACTGCCCCAACCAATATCAGATTTTCCGTCTTCAAGTTCTTGTTTGCCTTCGTTTTGCTTTTGCATTTCCATTTCATACAATTTAGCTTTTAGCAGTTTCATTGCTGTTGCACGATTTTTATGTTGTGAGCGATCCGCTTGGCAAGCAACTACCGCTCCCGTAGGGATATGCGTTAAACGAATAGCAGAGTCTGTTTTATTAACATGCTGACCACCTGCGCCTGATGCTCGAAAAGTATCAACACGTAAATCAGCAGGATTAATATCAATTTCGATATTATCGTCAATTTCAGGGTAAATAAACGCTGAAGCAAATGAAGTATGACGACGCCCACTTGAGTCAAAAGGTGATTTACGCACTAACCTATGTACGCCGGTTTCGGTGCGTAACCAGCCATAAGCATATTCACCGGTATACTTGATGGTACAACCTTTAATACCGGCCACATCACCATCGGTGACTTCAATTGCTTCGGTTTTAAAGCCATGCGCTTCGCCCCAACGTAAATACATACGCATTAACATTTCAGCCCAGTCTTGTGCTTCTGTGCCACCCGAGCCTGACTGAATGTCTAAATAGCAGTTGTTAGCATCTTGCTCGCCACTAAACATACGACGAAATTCAAGCTTTTCTAATATGGCATCCAAGGCGTCAGCTTCACTCTTTGCGTCATTGAAGGTTTCTTCATCTTCCTCTTCAACCGCTAGTTCAACGAGCCCTTCAATATCTTCACAGCCAGTTTCTAACTCAACAATAGTATTAACAACTTCTTCAAGTGAACTACGTTCTTTTCCTAACGCTTGCGCTCGTTCAGGCTCATTCCAAACATCAGGAAGCTCTAATTCACGACTAACTTCAACTAAACGTTCTGCTTTAACGTCATAGTCAAAGGTACCCCCGAAGCAAATCTGCTCGTTCACGAATTTCTTTTAATTTATTTATTATTGGGTTAATTTCAAACATAAGCTTTCGAACATAATCCTTCAAAAATAAGTTTTCAAATATATCGTTTTAAACGAGTATACTCGCTAGGATAATTAAAAAATAGTCGCGCATTGTAGCGTAAAAAGACCAGTAAATAAACGGCTAACAATGGTCGCTTTAACGATAAAATAGACAATATTTGATAAAAACAGTAAGAACATCACCATGGTTACATTGAAAACAAGAGCCATCGAATTTCACATTCAGCTTTTGAGTCATCTATAGAAAGCGAAGCAATAAAAAAGCCAGCATGTAATCATACTGGCTTTTTGAAATACTAGACTTAAATCGTTAAGTTTTTGCTATCTAAAATTACTTAGGTAGCTTAACTGAATCTTTAACGATTGAAGTTACTTCTTCAGAAGTTTTAGTAACAACAGCATAAGCTTCTTTAGCTGAATCTGTAACTCTAGCTTGAAGAGATTCGTTAAATACTTTTTGTGATTCAACAGCTGTTGCAAAATCAGTTTGTGATGATAATGCTTTAGATTGTTCAATACTGTCATTTAAAATAGAAGTGATTAAAGCAGTTTGCTGGCTAATTAATTGCTCAACCGTTTTAGTATTTAATTCTACTAAGCTATTTAATGGTTGCATTGCAGTTTCAATTTGAGAAGTATCGCTGAAAGATTTCATCGCAGTAGCAAATTGATTTGTTAATTGTTCAGTTAATTTATTATACATAATAAAGATTCCTATTTTTGTTTAATACTGCAGTGCAGCATTTGGATTAAAGTGAGTATACCTAGCAAAAACAGTTTGGTCAACATTTTTATGCTGCACCGCATCAAAAAACTTCTAGCTGGCTATTCACAGTGATTGAGAACGATCAGCACAGACTACTTAACTTATATTTTAGCCATAAAAAAACCAGTATCGATATACTGGTTTTTAAAGAGAATAAGCCAAAGTGCGCTTATTTCATCTTAGTAGATTACTTAGCTGAAACTTCTGCGATAGAATCTTTTACTAAGTTAGTCACTTCTTCAGATGTTTTAGTTACAACATCGTAAGCTTCTTTAGCTGAAGCAGAAACTTTTACTTGTAAAGCTTCAGCGAAAGCTTTTTGTGATTCAAGTGCTGCTGCAATATCTTTTTCTTCTGATAATGCTTTAGATTGCGCTACGCTATCGTTCATGATGGTAGTAATTAATGCTGCTTGTTGATTGATTAATTGCTCAACCGTTTTAGTGTTAATTTCTACTAAAGTGTTAAATGGTTTCATCGCTGTAGAAAACTGGTCTACATTGTTGAATGATTGCATTGCAGTAGTAAATTGCTCAGTTAGTTGTTCATTTAATTGTGTAAACATAATAAGGATTCCTATTTTTTGCTTGGTACTGCGGTGCAGCATTTAGATTAAAGTGAGTATACCTAGCATAAATAGTTTGGTCAACACTTTTATGCTGCGCTGCATCAAAAAATTTATCGCTGGCGATGCATAGTGATTAAAACGGTCAACACAGATAACTTAACTTATATTTTAGCCATAAAAAAACCAGTATCGAGATACTGGTTTTTAAAGATAATAAGCCAAAGTGCGCTTATTTCATTATAGTAGATTATTTAGCTGAAACTTCTGCTACAGAATCTTTCACTAAGCTAGTTACTTCTTCAGATGTTTTAGTTACAACATCGTAAGCTTCTTTAGCTGCAGCAGAAACTTTTGCTTGTAGCGCTTCAGTGAAAACTTTTTGTGATTCAAGTGCTGCCGCAACATCTTTTTCTTCTGATAATGCTTTAGTTTGCGCTACGCTATCATTCATGATGGTAGTAATTAATGCTGCTTGTTGATTGATTAATTGCTCAACAGTTTTAGAATTAATTTCTACAAGGCTGTTAAATGGTTTCATCGCAGTAGAAAGTTGATCTGCATTTTTGAATGATTCCATTGCTGTTGTAAATTGCTCAGTTAGTTGTTCATTAAATTGTGTAAACATAATATTAATTCCTATTTTTTTGCTTGATACTGCAGTGCAGCATTTCGAATTAAAGCTAGTATAGTAGGTCAAAAGGTACGCGTCAACACTTTTATGCTGCGTGGCAGCAAATAGGTATAACAAGAACTGCATCTACTTGTTCTTAAAGAATAAATATTGGATGTTAAATTTAAATAAAACTAGCGAATCACTTGAAACATAAGTAAATTCCATAAATTTTAATCCATCTCACTTTTATTAAGCTCATTTTGTTATCCCCCCGCCATTCGAATCCATATATTTCAAAAAAGATGAGGCGATTAAACTGGTCCATTTAGATGATAAGTACAAAATGAGCTGGCGACACCAAACTGTATTGGTATAATAAAATAGTTAAAACACAATAAAATTAGGCCATATTAATTTTATAGGTAAAGCCTAGAAATCTTTAGTCAACAAATTACGTTATTTTACTATTTACAAAATATTGCAATACCCAAACTTAAAAGACTTAGGAATATCCTAAACCCCCATTAACAACCAATTTTATACAGGAATTAAGACTTTGCTTGGTAATCGTTTTGAAAACATAAGTTTAAAAGGTGATATTTTTGGTGGTGTAACCACGGCTATTATCTCTTTACCATTAGCACTTGCATTTGGTGTTGCCTCAGGCGCAGGCGCAGAGGCTGGCCTTTGGGGTGCAATTATGGTCGGTTTTTTTGCTGCTCTTTTTGGTGGCTCTACGACCTTAATTTCAGAGCCAACAGGCCCAATGACCGTGATAATGACGGCTGTACTCACTAGCATGATGGCTAAATATCCAGAAACCGGCATGGCTATGTCGTTTACTGTGGTCATGATGGCAGGGGCTTTCCAAGTTTTACTCGGCTCGTTAAAACTAGGGAAATATGTCACATTAATGCCTTACAGTGTGATATCAGGTTTCATGTCTGGCATCGGTGTTATTTTAATTATATTACAATTATCACCATTA
The DNA here is from genome assembly GCA_034111385.1 of Colwellia sp. Taxonomy (GTDB): domain Bacteria; phylum Pseudomonadota; class Gammaproteobacteria; order Enterobacterales; family Alteromonadaceae; genus Colwellia. The sequence continues at coordinate 41,693 of JAWUXK010000019.1, forward strand.
TTAGGACATTCAGCTCCCCCTGGTGGCGTTATAGGTACACTATCTGAATTACCAAATACGTTAGCAAATATAAGTTTCAGTGAACTACTTTTAGGCTTACTCACTTTAGGTGTATTATTTTTCTTCCCTAAGCGATACCGTAAGTATGTGCCAGCGCAACTAGTCGCGTTGGTCTCCGTTACGCTTTTGTCAGTTGCTCTTTTTGATACAGAGAGTATTCGCCGTATTGGTGAAATTCCTGCCGGACTACCTTCATTAGTCTTACCGCATTTTAATTCAGAAATGTTAACCACCATGGTGATAGATGCATTAGTGCTTGGCACCTTAGGATGTATTGATACCTTGTTAACCGCTGTGATTGGTGATTCGCTAACACGTAAAGAACATGATTCAGATAAAGAGCTGCGTGGCCAAGGTATTGCGAATATCATTTCAGGCTTATTCGGTGCGCTACCTGGCGCCGGCGCCACCATGGGCACCGTAACAAACATTCAAGTGGGTGCTCGCTCTCCTGTTTCAGGGATGGTAAGAGCGCTTGTTTTAGCGCTAGTTGTCTTAGTTGCGGGTGGATTAACTGAACCCATTCCAATGGCCGTATTAGCTGGTATCGCCGTGTATGTTGGCTTCAATATTTTAGATTGGAGCTTTATTCAACGCGCTCATAAAGTCAGTATTCAAGGCATGATAATAATGTATGGCGTTATGTTCCTTACTGTTTTTGTTGACTTAATCGTCGCAGTTGGACTCGGTGTCTTTATTTCAAACATCATCGTTATTGAAGAATTAAGTAGAGCGCAAGCACGTCAAGTTAAAGCCATCAGCGATACAGATAACGATGTCCCCCTAACAGACAATGAACGCGCAATATTAGATAAAGCGAATGGTAAAGTATTATTTTTCTACTTATCGGGTCCCATGATATTTAGTGTGTCAAAAGCAATATCTCGTCAACACTCGAGTATCTCTGATTATCAAGTAATGATATTAGATTTAACCGATGTACCAATGATCGATGTAACGGTGGGGCTTGCACTAGAAAATGCGATAAAAGATGCATTAGATGCTAAATGTGAGGTGTTATTACTATGCCCTAATAATGAAACACGCCAGCAATTAAAAAAATTAAACGTTTTAGATTTAATTTCAAATAACAACCATTACACATC
>JAWUXK010000020.1:0-39793 GCA_034111385.1 Colwellia sp.
AGTAAATTAAATGCAAATACATCAGCTGATCTCGCACATATTGCCATGGTACACAATATTATTTAATTACCCGTGGCGCTCAATATACTTTATTTTCGTCCCACTTCATTATTTTACCTTTCATTCGCATTCATTAACTTCTTTGTTTTTTATTTTATCAAAACATAATGACCACACTCCCATCATTGATCTGGTTTAATGGTATTAGTCACTTTGATAAAAGATAATACCCTAGGCTTATACTGATCTAGCCGTTTCATCGTATCCGCTTTTAGCATGCAGAGGGACATCAACATTCAAACTTTTTTTTTAGCAATTCATTCAACTTATCAATTTTTTCTTCAAGCATTAGTATATCTTCTTTAGTCGCTATGATTTGCTTAGGCTTACCCTCCTCTTCATGCATTACTTGCATAGCATCAACAATAATACCAATAAATAAATTAAGTACGGCAAAGCTAGTAATAATAATAAAAGGTACGAAAAAGACCCAAGACTGAGGAAACAACTCCATAGTCGGCCGTACTATGCCCATAGACCAACTCTCTAATGTCATTACCTGAAATAAGGTATATGCAGAAGAGCCTATGCTGCCAAACCACTCTTGCATATTAGCGTCAATATGAGATCCAAATATTTTCGTGGTTAGTACCGCTGAGACATAAAATATAACACTTAACACGCCAACTACTGAAGCCATACCAGGTAATGAGTGACCGAGTGCACCAATGACACGACGCATTTGCGGTACCACAGAAAGTAAACGTAGTACCCGTAATATTCTAAAGGCTCGTAGTACCGATAATGCACCACTTGTTGGAGCCCAAGAAATAGCGACAATGATTAAGTCGAACCAATTCCAACCTGAGCGGAAAAAACTACTGCGATAAACGATAAGTTTTAACATCAACTCTACGGTAAACATCAAGAGAATTGTAGTGTCAAGAGTATGAAGAAAATCTGCATTAGCCTTACCGAATTGACTTGTTTCCAACCCAAGGGTAAAGGCATTAAAGAGAATAAGAAAAATAATAAAATTCTGAAATTGATTACTCTCTACGAATCTTTGTAATTTAGAATGTTGTTTATCTGTAGTAGACAATAGGATGACCAATATTAATAAAAGCTAATGTTTGAAATATGGGCTAGCTAATGAAATTCAAGCGAGTAAGTCTAATATTATTTATATATACCTGCTCCACTTTAAGGAACATCATTTTAAGCTAGATTACTAGAATATTTTCAAGAAGTAATCACCATTATTGAAATTGTTAACGGCTATATTCGTATCAAAGTGATCGTATACCTGAATGATTTAAAGTGATAAATTAGATCGGGTTTGTGGCAAAATTAGCGATTACGACAAAGTCGCTTCGTGTTAACAGATATTTCTGTAGTGGCTCAAATTCGACCTGACAGTCTGATTTATATCAACCATGACAACTAAAAAATCCCACTTCGCACTAAACTTTTTTGTTAATAATTTCAATATATTACTAGCAATTACTCACCTACCCTTTTATTTAAACAGCGCCCCCTCGGCTCATTACCTTCATACAACGCCACTTCTGAATGTAAATATTTTGCAGCCTCCGCAGAGTCTTTCACTTTACTAACACTACGTTTAAACATGTCCGATTCAAACTCATTTAGCACTGCGATTCTAATACCTAATTGTCTCCAATTTGATAAAGGCCGACAGTGTTTGGTAATCAAACGTCCGAGTAGTAATGCATCTAATAATGCTTGATTTGCTCCTTGCCCTTTAAATGGACTCATCGGGTGAGCAGCATCGCCAATCAACGTCACGTTATCAGCTTTCGCTAATAAACCTGCATCCATTAAAGCACGGTCGTAAACTGGATAACCAGATATTTGATCTATATGTGTTGCATTTAATATTTGAGGTATTGGCTGATGCCATTGACAACGTTTAATCGCCTCATCTTTAAGTGCTTGTAGCCCTTGCTTACTTAATATTTGTGCTTCTGTTTCTGTCATAGGAAAACTTAATTGCCACATCACGGAATCTGACGTAAATGGCATCATATAAATTCGTTCGTTACCATTTGCCGTTTGAAAAACGGTGGCTGAATCCAATAAATCACTTTCAACCCCTTCAAGTTTACTTAACGGACATATACCTAAAATAACAATGCACCCCAAATAACACAAAGGTGAACTTTCTTCATCGATGTGTAACTTACGTACCTTACTACGAATACCATCTGCGCCAACAACAAGATCAGCAGTCGCATGCTTTAAGTGTCCATCAACGTAAAAACTTAACTTAGCGCCCTTTCCTTCAGATTGCTCAACATCTACCAACTGATGCCCCCACTTGACTGCATCATTACCGTGTAATTGTTCAAGTAACGCTGCGCGTAATGACTGCCTAGCAATATGAATGTTGGTTCGTTTAGGTGAAGCGTTAGTCTCCGCCACGCCCCATTTTCTTATGCCCCATTCACCTAATATTCTCCCTTCAGCGTTATGTACTACATGTCGTGTTGATATCACGCCATTTTTTAGGGCGACAATCCCTAGTGCTTGAATTGCTCTACTCGCTTGTTGCAATGTAAGACCATATCCCTGTGAGCGCTGTTCAAAATGACTATCTCGTTCATAAAGCGTAAAAGGGATGCCACGATGTAAACAAGCAACGGCTAGAGCAACCCCACCGATGCCGCCACCAACAATGGCAATATTTGGGTAAGTGTCGCTATCAGGATTAACCGCATTAGGTGAAATTCTTAACCCTGACCCCTCGCATATTGGACAAGTATCAAGGTGGCCTTTAGGCTTAATTGGCTCATCACCTACGCAATTATTCTTTTCAAAGGCGATGACTTCTCGTTTATATTGAAGTTTGGCTTTTTTACGAATACGTTTACTTTTTTGACCTCGCCCTTGGCATTCAAGACAAATCGACCAATGCTGTTGTGTATTTTTCATATTATTTCTTTATCTATCGATTAACACGATAAATGATTATCCTATCTAGGAGGGCGAGTGAAACTAAACTTATAATATTGCTGATAGTCAATGACATGCTAATTATAACTTTCAATTCCATTGATAGCAGTTTAATTGAAGTGATATTTCACTAGATGTGCAAATAAATAGAAATAATAGGCAACGTTCACTACATTAACGGAATTTAAATACTTAACTTAGTATCATAATGAGGAGAACGCTTACTTTATCTATTTCATTTATTCACCAAAAAATAGAGTCCATTTTTATAGGGCAAGATCATTGTTGGATCAGTTGCCGTTAGATACAGAAGGACTAACGTCAGCTTTCATATAAGTGAACAAAAATATGAATGAATTCTAGAGATAATTTAGTTCTTCAAAGTGGCATTAGCGTCGTTTTAGCGGTATTGTTTATGCCATAGAAGTCCAAACCAAATTCCTACACATGTGCTACAAATCAAATTACACCTTAACCGAAAACCGCTAAATACTTGATTTTAAATAATTAATAAAAAACAGAGGCGTTAGAAAACAAGTCAAACCCAATATAGAGAGGATAACATGTTTAATATAGTATTTGTTCCTGGTTACGGAAATTCAATAAATGGGCATTGGCAAGAAATATGGTACAAGGAATTCAAAGACAGTTATTGGGTTGAACAGAATGATTGGGAAAACCCACATTGTGTTGATTGGGTTGAAACTCTTAATTTACTTATTCAATCTCTAGAAGGTCCTACCTTATTAGTGACTCATAGCTTAGGCGGCAGTACAGTTGTCGAGTGGAGCAAGAAACACACAGCAAATATAGTGGGGGTTTTCTTAGTTGCTGTTCCTGATGTACAAAGTGTAAATTTCCCTGAGGCAATATCAGGGTATCAAACTCCACCTTTAGAAAAACTACCATTCCCAAGTTTAGTATTAGCGAGCACAGATGACCCTTATTCTAAATTAGATAGAACAAAATACTTTGCTAAAGCTTGGGGGAGTGAGCTAATTAACATTGGTGATTTAGGCCACGTTAATACCGACTCAAATATTGGTAAGTGGCCTGAAGGTAAAAACCTGCTAAACAAATTTATAGGTACTTTAGATACACCTGGCTCTAACAAAGTATACCCATAATTTGAGTTAAAACTCTCAAACACTAATTTCTGGCGTGTGGCAAAAGTTAGCGTTCTGAGATGAAAGACGGCTGGCGGGTATGAGCTTAAAGCTCGAATTGATTAGTCAGAACAACTATCAACACGTCAAAACGGAAGATTTGTTGATGGTTGGGTTTTTAGTTCAAACCCAATACGAGAGTCATACAATGGGAAGAACTAAACCTTCATTGATATTTAAAAAAACTAAAAATTTAAAATCATGCCATTGATTACTAGGTCATCGAAAGCTAACAGCGACAATAACAATACTTCCATTGAGCGCTAAAAGAATAGGTTTTCGTAGACAAAATCACTTAGCCAATAGATTATTCACAAAATAATAGAAAGTTATAGGAGCTGTTTTAAATGTTAATATTTCAAACCAACTATCTCTCTAACGTTATCTAAAGTTTCTATAAGTTGGCGGCTAAAATTAAAAGTCATGATATGACTTTCTTTTTTTCCTTGTCGTAACAGTTCATTGAAATGGCTAATTTCGTAATTATAACCATGCGTTTTACAGTTAAAATCTATGGACTCTTCATTTGCACCGGTAACTAAAGTGACTGTTGACGGGCCATGAAAGCCACCATTAATTTTAATTATGCCTTGTTCACAATAAAACACAGCTTCACTGGGAGTAGATTCCAATAATGTCGATTTTAATAATGCTGTAGCATTATTATAGCTAAATACCACAGAGCAGGAAGAGTCAGCGCCGTTTTCAAAAAATGTTGCATTGGCTGCTATCTTGTCTGGCATTCCAAGTGTTGAAAGTGCCGAAAAAATAGGATAAATACCAATATCTAAAATGCTTCCTCCTCCTAGGGATTTTTTGAAAAGCCGGGAGCTTTCATCAAATTTTTTTACGAAGCCAAAATCGGCTTCAACTCTAAGGAGATTGCCATATTTTTTGCTATTCAACTCTGCTAATACGAAATTATAATGTGGAAGAAAGTAGGTCCAAAGCCCTTCCATCAACAGAGTATTATGTGCAGTTGCTGCCGCAATCATGCTATTAACTTCACCTGCATCCATGGCAAAAGGTTTTTCGCATAAGACAGCTACACCCTTCTCTAAACACAATAGGACATTTTCTTTATGTAATGAATGTGGTGTTGCTATGTAAACGGCGTCAACATTTACATCATTTACTAACATTTGATAGCTACTGTAAGCTTTAGTTGCTTGATATTTGCCAGCAAAATCATCTGCTTTTTGTTTAGTTCTTGAAGCAACAGCATAAAGTTCAGCATCCTTCACAGTTAACAAATCTGTTGCAAATTTATTCGCTATATTTCCTAAGCCAATAATTCCCCAACGTATATTTCTGTTTTTCAGTGATTTCATTGACTATTACCCAAAATCAAAAGTGATATAAAACCTTTTCTCTCATTAGTCTAATCGGAATATTAAAATATGAAAGAAATGTCTGCATTCCTATTTAAGTCAACATAAATCGGGGTGGTTTTTAACCGATAAATTGGGTTGATTTGTTGTAAAAGATAGCGTTTTAGATGGAATACGACTGGCGGATATGATCTCTATTGCTGCCTGTCATTTTTAGATATTAAAAAATGTCAGATCAAGTTTCTGCTACTACATTCTAGGTACTATAGACACTCACGATATAGCTTTTGAATTTCATTTAACTCTGTGTATATTGAAGTTAATGATTATTTACTAAGCTTCTAATATTCTAATGGAAATAGCCGCCGCTGAAGTTCTATTATCAACACCAAGTTTACGGAATACCTGTTCTAAATGTTTATTAACTGTTCTTGGGCTCATATCAAGTATTTGTGAAATTTCCCAACTTGTTTTGCCATACGAAACCCAAAACAACACTTCTGATTCACGTTTAGTAATAGGTAATTTTTCTTGTAAAATATCGGCCGTTTTTGCTTGTTTATACTCTTTAATATGTAAAAGATGCATATTTGTCTGCAGACGTTCATACACTATTTCAATTGGTTCATTAAAACACGTTACCTGTAAGCTTTTAGATACGTCGCTCTGTAACCAATCTTGTAAATAACTTGCAAGGGTTGCCCAAGGACTTTTATCCTCTGTTGCAGTTTTTTCAATTAACGCATGCACATGGGGGGTTGCCCAAGATAAGCGGCCCTCATCACTGACACAAAAAACATTATTGCCCACATGATCTAATGCATCTTGTGCACTTAACGCAAGCTTTGCCGTTTGAATATGTGTTTTAATTCGCGCAATCACTTCATCAGGTGATATAGGCTTGGTGACATAGTCAATGCCGCCTGCTTCAAAGCCTTTAACCACATCTTCTACATCAGTGAGACCTGTCATAAAAATAATGGGCGTGTTAGGTAAAAGGACTTTTAGCCTTTTACAAGTTTCAAAGCCATCCATTTCAGGCATAACAGCGTCTAATAATATGATGTCTGGCTCAACTTTGTCACATATTGCGAGTGCCTGAATTCCATTTAAGGCAACCAATGCCGTAAAACCTTGAGTATTTAGCGCAATATTTAACATGCCTAATGATTCAGGTGAATCATCAACAACAAGCACCACATCACTAATTTGTTTGTTCATGATTTATCTCATTTAAGTATTTAATAATGGCAGGGAAATTACAAAGTTCAAGATAATCAGCTAACTGAGAGTGCACATCATCAGGTAAATAAAACTGTTCATTTAACTCAGAAAGTTTATCTTTAAAACCAGACAAGTAGCCAATTTCCGCCAACGCCATTAACGCCTGATACTCTTCTGCTTTAACAACAGGTTTTGACAAATAATTATTGTCTAGCGTTGATAACTCGGCTTGTTGTATGTTCTGATATTTCCAGCGTAGCTCTAACAAACGGCCTATTTTTCCAAGCAAGGCATCAAAATTAACAGGTTTAGCGACATACTCATTATGATAACCTTCTGCTTGCAAGTTAAATTCTGCATCTCGTGCATTCGCCGATACCATAATAACGGGCATTAAATATTTTTTTTCTCGTAATATTCGCACCATTTTCCAACCATCAACATCAGGCATACATACATCGAGTAAGATTAAATCAACATGTTGTTGCGATAATATGCTCAACCCTTGTGCAGCGTCGCATGCTAACAACACTGAAAAACCTAAAGGAGCAAGTAAATACTCCATTAATTGACGTTGATCATCGTCATCATCAACCACTAATACAGTTTGACGAACCCCATCAAAACCAATCGCTTTTGTTTTAGCATATTCAGGCTCACTTTGCTCACGTTGTATAGCCGACAACATTAGACGAAACTTAAAGGTAGAGCCTTGTCCTAATACACTGGATAAAGTTATTTCTCCCCCCATCAGTTCTGCCAACGAACGTGAAATGGTTAAACCTAAGCCTGTTCCGCCAATCGTTTTAGTATGGGCATTACGTACTTGTTCAAAAGGTTTGAAAATTAGTGCTTGGTTTTCTTGAGAGATACCAACGCCCGTATCAGTAATACTAAAATGTGCTACTTGATTACGATAGTTAAGTTCAAAGGTGACTGAACCTTGTTTCGTGTACTTAATGGCATTTGAGATTAAATTAATTAATATTTGTCGAAAACGCTGTTTGTCTGTCGCTACATAATCTGGTATCGAACCTTGAGTAATATAATGAAATGCAATACCTTTTTGGTTTGCTTGCATCTGAAACATTTCAACTAATTGCTGCATAACCGCTTTTAAATTCAACTCATCACGTTGAAGTGTTACGCGGCCTGCTTCTATTTTTGATATTTCTAATAGCCCTTCAATTAAATCGGCTAAATGCTCACCATTACGTTTAACAATACCGAGTGTTTCTCGTTGTTTTGAAGGTACGTCTTGATCTTGACTGAGTAATTGTGCATAGCCTAATAGAACATTGAGCGGCGTTCTTAATTCATGACTTAAGCCTGCAAGATAACGGCTTTTTGCTTCATTAGCGGCTTCAGCAACTTCTTTAGCTTCTTGCAACGCTAAAGACGTTTTTTCATGAGCGCTAAACTCATTTGCAAGCGCTCTGGTTTGTGAACGTAACTCCTTTAATGCTGAAACATTACTACTGCGCGCTAACGTAAAGAGCCAACTCACTACACCAATAATAATCACCAATAAGAAAAAGATTTTAATTAATGTGCTAGCAAACACCTCTTTAATCTCATTACTTTCCATCGGCAATTGAATATAAATAAGCAAAAGAATGCCCGCACCAATAAAACTTAACCCTAAAGTTACAGCAATAAAGTGCATTAACGGTTTTGATACGTTACGTAAAAAAGATTCACTAAAAAAACGTTTTAAAAAGTAATGTGACTGTTTAGATAACGTTGCTTCTGTACGACATTGATCACCACAACGTACATCCAAACTACAACATAACGAACAAATGGCTTTACCGTAAGCCGGACAAAAAGTCATATCTTCTTTATCAAAGCTGTTTTCACAAATATGACATTGAGTAACCTTAGTTACCTCTTCCCTGTCAGGATTGACTAAATAATACTTGCCCTTAGTGAGCCATCCAATGAGGGGAACCGTAATAAAAGGTAGTCCACAGGCTATAAAAGACGCTAATGCTTTAATAGTATCGCCATACCAGCCAAAATGCGCAGTAAAACCAACCAGTGAGGCAATTAACATCGAGCCAACACCAACAGGGTTGATGTCATATAAGTGCGAACGTTTAAATTCGATATGTTTAGGGCTAATACCTAGTGGTTTATTAATCACTAAATCCGCAACAACCGAACTCAACCAAGCCAACACAATGACAGAATAAACTGACAGCATGCTTTCAATGGTTTGATAAATGCCTAATTCCATCAGCAACAAAGCAATGGCAACGTTAAAAATCATCCATACCACACGGCCAGGATGAGTATGAGTAACCCGAGAGAAAAAATTAGACCAAGCCAATGAGCCTGCGTAGGCATTAGCCACATTAATTTTTAATTGTGAAATAACCACAAATACACACGCAAAAATCACCACAAGGTCTGGGTTATCAAACACATAACCATAGGCTAATTGATACATATGCGCAGGGTCGTCCGCTAGGTCGACAGACACCCCTTGTTGCAACGCTAAATAAGCTAAAAAAGATCCTAAAAAAAGTTTTAACGCACCAAAAATTATCCAACCGGGTCCTGCGGCAATTAACGCACACCACCATCGCCATGTTTGTTTTTTAGGTTTTTCAGGTAAAAAACGCAAGAAATCAACTTGCTCACCGATTTGCGCAACAAGCGAAAGTAAAACGGCAGATGCAGCGCCAAAAAGTATAATATTAAAAGAACTTCCCTGCTCGCCTGCTTGCCCCGTAAAACTTAACCACCCCTTTAACTGGCTATCATCATGACTGAAAACAAAATATAGCGGCAGGCATTGTAAAATAATCCATAAAGGTTGTGTCCAGACCTGAAAGCGGCTGATGTAAGCAATTCCATGAGTAACTAACGGAATAACAATTATAGCGCTAATTACATAACCAATACTGAGCGGTATGCCAAATAGTATTTGAAGCGCCATTGACATAATAGCGGCCTCAAGTGCAAAAAATATAAAGGTAAACGAGGCATATATTAACGAAGCAATGGTCGATCCAATATAACCAAAACCGGCTCCCCTACTCAGTAAATCGATATCCACGCCGTATTTAGCCGCGTAATAACTAATGGGTAAGCCCGTTAAAAAAACCACCAACATAACAGCAAGAATAGCCCATGCTGAGTTTTCAAAACCATAGTTAAGAGTAATAGCACCGCCAATCGCTTCTAAAACTAGAAAAGAAACAATGCCTAAAGCAGTGGCTGCAATACGTCTTAGTGGCCAATGTCGTGCTCTTCGGGCAGTAAAACGTAAGGCGAAATCCTCCATCATTTCATTAGCGACCAGCTTATTATACGTTCGCCTCGTCGGTAATATTTTTTGATTTGAATGCATGAATGTCGACTTGTTATTTACTGTGATAATTAATTTATTTTAAAGCGCTTGAGGCAAAATAAAAAGGCAAGCCCGCAATAAAAACTCTTGGCTAACCTCATAGTACACAACAATAAGCCTAAGCGATATGCGCATAATTACGTAGGCCATTGCGCGCTTTTGCGAATACCAACACTTGACGTAAAAGTCGATACTAGACCCAGTAAAAAAATAGACTCGTGTTTGAATCAACACTAAAGATGGAGACAACATCTCGTTGAATAGTTATCAACTTAAAAGATAACCAAAACACACCGATTAATTTTAATTATTGGAAACTTAATATGAAACTACTTACTAAATTAACACCAGTTGCAGCAACGTTATTACTTTCACTTGGTACAGCCGCCAACGCTCAAGCAGAGAGTGCCTTAGATAATTTAAGCGTTAGTGGCTTTATTGATATGTCTTACTTATCTGTAGATCCAGACAATGCAGAATCTACACATGATTCAGGTATTGACCAAGTAGAAATAAACGTCGGTTATGACTTCGGTAACAAATTAACAGCACATGTTAGCGTCGAGTATCAAAATGAAGATGTAGGTGTTGATATTGAAGAAGCATTTATTACTTATGCTGTTTCAGATGAGTTCAGTGTAAAAGCTGGTCGTTTTTTAAGTTACACCGGTTGGGAAACTGAGGAGCCTACAGGTTTATTTCAATATTCAGGTACAGGATATGCACCACTCTTTTATGGTTATTACCAGCAAGGTGTCTCAGGTCTTTATACCGGTGACGGATACGCATTAGCTGTTTCTGTTGTTAACGACCTAGCTGGACCTCAATCTACCGATTCAGAACATCCTGGTATTGAAACAATGGTTGCTTTAATGCCAACTGATGAAATTACAATTAAAGGTTTCTATTCAAAAGATGGCGACGTTGAATTAATCAATACATGGGCTAGCTATTCAAAAGACGCATTAACATTAGCGGTTGAGTACAACACAGCAGAAGATAGTGCCTATGTTGGTAGTGATGCTAGTGGTTATTTATTAATGGCTAACTACGCAATCAACGACAAAGTAGGTTTAACGGTTCGTTACCACGATTATGAAGTTGAAGATGCATCTGGCGCAACAACTGAAGACGCCAGTGGTATCACTATTTCTCCTAGCTACGTTGTTAACGACAACCTACTAATGGTTTTTGAATACCGCATGGACGAAATTAACAATGTTGATGTTGATTCAATCGCAATTGAAGCATTACTTACTTTTTAATGAATTCGCATAAATAACTAATTTAATCGATAAGGAAAAACAATGAAATTTAAAAAGCTCTTAGTAGCAAGTTCAATTGTAGCATGTGGTTTAATCAACAACTTCGCTATAGCGGCAGACACCATCAAAGTAGGTGTTTTACATTCATTATCAGGCACTATGGCCATCAGTGAAACGACACTAAAAGACACTGTTTTAATGATGATAGAAGAACAAAACAAAGCGGGAGGCATTTTAGGCAAGCAAATTGAACCTGTCGTAGTTGATCCTGCCTCAAACTGGCCTTTGTTTGCTGAAAAAACACGTGAACTTTTAGCAAAAGAAAAAGTTGATGTTATCTTCGGTTGTTGGACTTCTGTTTCTCGTAAATCTGCGCTACCAGTACTTGAAGAATTGAACGGCTTATTATTCTACCCAGTACAATACGAAGGTGAAGAGTCATCTAAAAACGTATTCTATACAGGTGCTGCGCCAAACCAACAAGCTATTCCAGCGGTTGATTACTTAATGGAAGAAATTGGAGCAACACGTTGGGTACTCGCAGGTACTGATTATGTTTACCCACGTACTACTAACAAAATCTTAAAAGCGTACTTAAAATCTAAGGGCGTTGCCGATGCAGATATCATGGTTAACTACACGCCATTTGGACATTCAGATTGGCAAGGTATTGTTTCAGACATTAAAAAGTTTGGTTCTGCAGGTAAGAAAACTGCCGTTGTCTCAACTGTTAACGGTGATGCAAACATTCCTTTCTACAAAGAATTAGGCAACCAAGGTATTTCTGCTGAAGATATTCCAGTAGTAGCATTCTCTGTTGGTGAAGAAGAGCTTTCAGGCTTTGACACTAAACCACTTGTTGGTCACTTAGCTGCTTGGAACTACTTTCAAAGTGTTGAGTCTGACGAAAACGAAGCCTTTATCGCTAGCTGGAAAAAATACATCGGTGATGACAAACGCGTAACCAATGATCCAATGGAAGCTACATACATTGGTTTCAAAATGTGGGTAAAAGCTGTTGAGAAAGCAGGTACTACAGACGTAGATGCTGTTGAACAAGCCCTTATTGGTGTTGCTGTACCAAACTTAACGGGTGGTATTGCAGTAATGAACGCTAACCATCACTTATCTAAACCAGTACTTATTGGCGAAATTCAAGAAGATGGTCAATTTGAAGTAGTATCAGAAACACCTGATACGGTAATTGGTGATGCATGGTCTGATTTCTTACCTAGCTCTCAAAACCTTATTTCAGATTGGACTGCGCCAGTTAAATGCGGCAACTTCGATGTGAAAACAGCTAAATGTTCAGGTCAAAACTTCTAAGAAGTAAATAGCCACTGCAACGGTTATCTATCCCTATTGATAACCGTTGCATTTTATAATGTTACATGGGAGAAATTCCTTTAGGTTTTGCTCCCATATACTCAAAGCAATTTTAACAAGCACTAAATAAGAATGTTTTGAGTATATGTTTATTATTTTGTTTAACACTTTTATGAGATTGGCATTTACATCAATTTGAGTAAGCCATCTCATTTTTTTTACTAAAAAGGAAAATACAATGATGCGACTACTGTCTGTGTTGATCAGTTGTATAATATCATGGCAAGCACTAGCGGGCAGCCAAGCGATTAATACTGACACAGTGCCAGCCGTTGACAAACCGTCAAAGGTACTCATTGAGCAAGTACAAAAGCTACCAAAAACGAAACTTAAAAAACTTCCTGCTTTACTTGAGCAAATGGCACTTACCGCTACTGCCAGTAACGCAGATAAGACACGTAAAATTTTTCATTTCCTTGTTGATGGTGACCTTTATTATGTAAAAGCTAATAAGCATGTTGTTTACGCGACAAAAGGCGAAGATGGCAAATATATGCTTACCGAAGTGTTAAGCGATACAATATTAGATCCTGTAAGCAAATCAAAAATCAGTAAGATTAAAACAAATAACAGACTACGTGGTAACATTCGCAGTTATATCGCTAAAATTGATTTACTGTCTCCTGATAAAGTGACACGCGTTGACGCTGTTAATGAAATTTTATCTAAACCTTCTACTATCGGTTTAGCCACAATACGTACACAACTACCCATAGAAAAAGATGAAGATGTTCGTGAATTAATGAACGTCACTTTATTTACCGAGCAGCTTAAGCACGGCAATCATGCAGAAAAAATGGCTGCTATAACGCAACTTGAAGATGCACTTCAACCTGTTGTAAAAAATGCAATGACGCAGTTACTCGAAAGTTTACCTAAAACCGATAAAACAGCTGAACAAAAAGAACTCGCTGCCAGCCTCACCAAAGCCATTAAGTCCATTGACGGTAAACGTGACTTTTTTGGTTACCTTGAAACCATCTTTTTTGGCTTGAGTTTAGGTTCAGTCCTATTGCTAGCTGCCATTGGTCTTGCTATCACCTTTGGTGTAATGGGTGTTATCAATATGGCTCATGGTGAAATGATGATGTTAGGTGCTTATACCACTTACGTGATTCAACTCCTCTTTCCAAATCTAATTGAATACTCTTTGTTAATGGCCGTGCCTGCAGCCTTTTTAGTGTCAGGTTTTGTCGGCATTATTATTGAACGAGGTGTTATTCGTCACCTTAAAGGTCGACCGCTTGAAACACTCTTAGCTACCTTTGGTATCTCATTAATTCTACAGCAGTTAGTGCGATCAATATTTTCACCATTAAACCGTCAAGTACAAGCGCCAGAATGGATGACAGGTTCATGGCAAATTAACCCGGTATTTTCGTTAACGTTCAACCGTTTATATATCATCTTATTTTCATTAATGGTGTTCTTCACCTTGTTAATGATATTGAAAAAATCATCATTAGGCCTTCATGTACGCGCCGTGTCTCAAGACAGAGAAATGGCAAGAGCGTTGAGTATCAAGAGTGATTGGGTAGACGCTATCACATTTGGTTTAGGCTCAGGTGTAGCCGGTATTGCTGGTGTCGTATTAAGTCAGTTAACTAACGTAGGTCCTAACTTAGGACAAGCTTACATTATTGACTCATTCTTAGTGGTTGTATTTGGTGGTGTTGGTAACTTATGGGGAACGTTAGTAGCGGCTATGTCGTTAGGTTCAATTAATAAGTTCTTAGAACCGGTAACAGGCTCTGTTTTAGCCAATATTATAGTGTTAGTCGGATTAGTGTTGTTTATTCAAAAACGACCTAAAGGCTTATTCCCTCAAAAAGGCCGTGCGGCAGACTAATAGGTACTGAACATGCAATTATCAACATTTATTAATAAATTAAGTCACTTACAAATTGTTGTAAGTACACTATTCATCGCAACCTTATACGTTACCGTATGTAACTTGTTTTTTGCTGAAGGATCATTCTTTCACGTAACTGATTATACCGTTAGCTTATTCGGTAAGTATTTATGTTACGCCCTACTCGCCTTATCCGTTGATTTAGTATGGGGATATTGTGGTATTTTAAGCTTAGGTCATGGCGCGTTTTTCACTTTAGGTGGCTACGCCATGGGCATGTATTTAATGCGCCAAATTGGTGACCGTGGTGTATATGGAAACCCAGAACTACCCGATTTCATGGTATTTTTAAACTTAACTGAATTACCTTGGTTTTGGGCAGGTTCTAGCAGCGTTTGGTGGATGGTCGCCATGGTCTTTATTGGCCCTGGGTTATTAGCTTATGTATTCGGTATGATGGCTTTCCGCTCACGTGTTAGTGGTGTTTATCTATCAATAATGACCCAAGCAATGACGTATGCATTGATGCTTGCGTTTTTCAGAAATGAAATGGGCTTTGGTGGTAACAATGGCTTAACCGACTTTAAAGACATTTTCGGTTTCTCTTTGCAAAACCCACATACTAAATTAGCATTATTTATTGCTACAGCCGTTGCATTAGCGATTGGTTATTACATTAGTAATTTTATCGTCAATTCAAAAATGGGTCGCGTCATTACGGCAACTCGTGATGCAGAAAGTCGAGTGCGCTTCGTTGGTTTTAAGCCAGAGCATTACAAAGTATGGATATTTGTTGTATCTGCTATGTTAGCCGGTGTAGCTGGTGCTTTATATGTTCCACAAGTTGGCATTATTAATCCGGGTGAGTTCTCACCATTAAACTCAATTGAAATGGTTATCTGGGTAGCTATTGGTGGTCGCTGTACTTTATACGGTGCGATTATTGGCGCTATTGTAGTGAGCTACGCCAAAACACGTTTTACCGCGATTATGCCTGAAGCATGGTTATTTGCCCTAGGTGGTTTATTTGTACTAGTAACCTTATACCTACCAAAAGGTATAGCCGGTTTATTACCTAACTTATTTGATAAGTTATCAATGTTTAACGGCGACAAAACTAAAGAAGAAGTAGCTAACGCGGAGGTGAAGTCATGATAGTCGATAAAACAGGTTCGCCATTAACCGCAACCGAAAACATTAAACCCGATACACGTCACGGCGTAATATTATATGCCGAAAACGTTAGTGTTAGCTTTGACGGTTTCAAAGCACTAAACGACTTAAATTTATACATTAACGACGGTGAATTACGATGTCTTATTGGCGCCAATGGCGCAGGTAAAACAACATTAATGGACGTGATTACTGGAAAAATACGTCCAGACACAGGTAAAGTTAGTTTTGGTCAACAAATTGATTTATTGCAACTTGATGAGTCTGAAATTGCCATGGCGGGTATTGGTCGTAAATTCCAAAAACCAACTGTATTTGAAGCACTTTCTGTGTTTGAAAATATAGAATTAAGCCTTGCTGGGGACAAAGGTATTATGACCTCACTGTTCCATAAACTTTCCGGTGAAGATAATGATCGTATTGGTGAAATTCTTGACACGATAGGTTTAACAAAAGAAGCGCATTACCCTGCTGGTCGCTTATCACACGGACAAAAACAATGGCTAGAAATAGGCATGTTGTTAGCAGCTAAACCACGTGTACTTTTAGTTGATGAACCTGTAGCGGGTATGACAGGTCAAGAAACTGAACGCACTGCTGAGTTGTTAACGTCATTAGCTGGAGAGCATTCCGTTATCGTGGTTGAACACGACATGGCGTTTGTTCGTTCCATCGCGAAAAAAGTCACGGTATTACATCAAGGCTCTGTGCTTGCTGAAGGTACTATGAGTGAAATTCAATCAAACCCTGAAGTTATTCAAGTGTACCTTGGGGAAGACGTAGATAGTGAGCCTAAGCATTAACGTTAGAGTATTAATCGCTAGAGCATAATAAGCACAGCAGTAAGAGAAAATTATGATTGAACTAAAAAATGTAAATCAAAAATACGGCGGTACACAAATCCTATGGGATTTAGACTTATCAATAAAGAAAGGCTCACGTACCTGTATTATGGGCCGAAACGGCGTAGGTAAAACCACCTTATTAAAAACCATTATGGGCATGCTACCTATTAGTAGCGGTTCACTGGTAATTAACGACCAAGATTGCATAAAGGCATCGGTAGAATCTCGCCCTGAATTAGGTATAGGTTACGTCCCTCAAGGGCGCCATATTTTTCCGCAATTAACCGTGGAAGAAAACCTAAAAATTAGCCTTAACTGTAAGCGTCAAAACAGTAAAACAATCCCAGAACATATTTATGAGCTATTTCCTGTATTAAAAGAAATGTTACATAGACGAGGTGGTGATTTATCAGGCGGTCAGCAGCAGCAACTTGCAATTGGCAGAGCTTTGGTGCTTAATCCAAATATACTTATTTTAGATGAGCCAAACGAAGGTATTCAACCAAACATTGTTCAGCTTATTCGTGACGTATTACTGACCTTAAATGAAAAGCACGGCATGACCATTATACTGGTTGAACAAAAATTACCTTTTGCTAGAGCCGTTGGTCAAGAATTTCACCTAATGGAAAAAGGGCAAGTGATTGCATCAGGACCAATGACTGATTTAACTGACGAGCTAGTTGGTAAATATCTAGCGGTTTAACAAATATCAAAGAGAAAAACATTAAGGCAATACAGCAAAGATGACACGTAGCACAATAGTCAGTTCCAATGCCGATAACGACAGCACTTCAGGTATTGTTATCGGTGAGAGTAAACGTAGAGAATGGGTAGCCAGTTTAGCACTCGACTTTAGCTATAATGGGTCAGGAACACAATTACGCCGAACCAGACGAAACGGCCCACTTTCAGTACAAAAAGCGTTTTACCCCGAAGGCAAAGATTGCGCCCATATTTACTTATTACATCCGCCAGCAGGCATCGTTTCTGGTGACGAATTACATGTAGAAATTAACCTTGATGACAAAGCTCATACACTCGTCACTACCCCTGGTGCAAACCGTTTTTATCGAGCACGAACAGATAGTAATATTGGTATATCAAAACAAGTACAAGTCACTACCCTTAACGTAAATGCTCATGCTAAATGTGAAAACTACCCACAAGAAACCATTGTTTATAATGGCGCTGACGGCTTTAATACCGTCGATATTCATTTATCCGAAACGAGTGTTTATTTAGGCTGGGACATTACCTGTATGGGGTTACCTAGCTCTGACCAACTATTTACCCAAGGTCAATACAGTCAATTAAATCGTGTATATGTAGATAATACCCTGATATACCATGATCGCATTGCCATTACCGCTAAAAACAACCTACTACATCATGTGTCAGGCTTAGCAGGCAATAGTGTATTTGGCACCTTTTTGGTCCATGCATCACAACAACTAGATCAAGTTCAGCGTAAAACATTGGTTGAAGAAATGCGTGATATTATTGAAAATAACCAAGCGCAAAAACATATTAGTATTACCGATATTGATGGCTTAATAGTGATTCGCTATTTAGGCCATCATGCTGAACAATGTAAAAATTTTTTCCTGTTATTATGGCAAACTGTAAGACCTTTAACGGTTGAAAAACAAGCAACACAACCGCGTATTTGGTATACCTAAATACAGCAGAAGTAGCATAATAAACGTAAACAAAGATTCGTTTTAAATAAAATTAACCACAGCGATAGCCGAGAAATTTATGGATTTATTACCAAGAGAAAAAGACAAATTACTCATTTTTACCGCAGCATTATTAGCGGAACGTCGTTTAAATAGAGGGTTGAAATTAAATTACCCTGAAGCCATGGCTTACATCTCAATGGAAATTATTGAAGGTGCACGCGATGGTAAAACGGTGGCAGAGTTAATGGATTACGGTAAAACCTTACTCAGTAGTGATCAAGTCATGGACGGAATAGCAGCGTTAATTCCTGACGTACAGGTTGAAGCAACCTTTCCTGACGGCACCAAGCTCGTTACCGTTCATAACCCTATCGTTTAAAGGAGCGCAACATGATACCTGGCGAAATTATAACACCTGAAGGCGTTCATCAACTTAATGAAGGTTATGAACAAATCAAAGTCACCGTTGCTAATTCAGGTGACCGCCCTATTCAAGTAGGCTCTCATTATCATTTTTATGAAGTAAACGGCGCGTTAAAGTTTGACCGTGAACTCTGTAAAGGTTATCGCCTAGATATTACCTCAGGCACAGCAGTTAGGTTTGAACCGGGTCAACAACGTGAAGTGACCTTAATTCCTTATCGTGGCAAACGTCGCGTATTTGGTTTTCGCGGTGACGTGCAAGGTTATATAGAAGGAAATAAAGAATAATGGCTACTATAGATAAACACGCTTATGCGCATATGTTTGGTCCAACAGTTGGCGACAAAGTTCGCTTAGCCGATACCGATCTTTGGTTAGAAGTTGAAAAAGATTTCACTACCTACGGTGAAGAAGTTAAATTTGGCGGTGGAAAAGTCATTCGTGATGGTATGGGCCAAAGCCAAGCATCATGTTATGAAACCGTTGATTTAGTGATCACCAACGCACTGATTCTAGATCACTGGGGTATTGTGAAAGCCGATGTAGGTATTAAAGATGGCCGCATCGCTATTATCGGTAAAGCCGGCAACCCTGACATACAAGACAATATCGATATTGAAGTAGGTCCTGGTACTGAGGTTATCGCCGGTGAAGGACAAATTCTCACCGCTGGTGGAATTGATGCGCATATTCATTTTATATGTCCTCAGCAAGTTGAAGAAGCGCTGATGTCTGGTGTCACGACCATGATTGGTGGTGGAACAGGTCCAGCAACAGGCTCTAACGCAACAACCTGTACTCCGGGCCCTTGGTATATTCATAAAATGCTACAAGCAACTAACGATTTCCCAATGAACTTTGGTTTTTTAGGTAAAGGTAATGCAAGTTTGCCTTTAGCATTAGAAGAACAAATTGAAGCAGGTGTTTGTGGTTTAAAACTTCATGAAGATTGGGGTACAACGCCTGCCGCCATTGATAACTGTTTATCCGTAGCTGAAAAATATGATGTACAAATAGCCATTCATACCGACACGTTAAACGAATCTGGCTTTGTTGAAGATACCATTGGAGCATTCAAAGGTCGCACTATTCATACTTACCATACCGAAGGTGCTGGTGGTGGCCACTCTCCTGATATTATTCGCGCCTGTGGTGAGTCCAATGTATTGCCTTCATCGACTAACCCAACACGTCCTTATACCATCAACACGATTGATGAGCATTTAGACATGTTAATGGTTTGCCATCATTTAGATCCGTCTATACCTGAAGATGTTGCTTTTGCTGATTCACGAATCCGTAAAGAAAGTATTGCGGCTGAAGATGTTATGCACGACTTAGGCGCCATCAGTATGATTGCTTCTGATTCTCAAGCGATGGGGCGTGTTGGCGAGATGATCACCCGTACTTGGCAAACAGCTCATAAGATGAAGCAACAGCGTGGACCTTTAGCGCCTGATAACGAACAAAACGATAACTTCCGCCTGAAACGTTATATTGCAAAATATACCATCAACCCGGCAATAAGCCACGGCATTAGCCACGAAGTTGGCTCGATTGAAGTGGGTAAATTGGCCGATTTAGTATTATGGAAACCCGCGTTTTTTGGAATAAAACCATCAATGATTTTAAAGTCAGGTTTTATTGCCGCAGCTCCGATGGGCGATGCCAATGCATCTATACCAACACCACAACCTGTGTATTATCGCCCAATGTTTGGAGCGCACGGGAAAGCAGCCGCTAAAATATCAATGACCTTTATGTCTAAAGTCTCTATTGATAATAACGTACCCGAAAAAGTGGGAATGACACGCATGGTCGGCGAATGTAAAAATACCCGAAACATTGGCAAAGACGATATGATTCATAATAATTGGCAGCCCAAAATAGAAGTAGATGCTCAAACCTATGAAGTGCGAGCCAACGGTGAATTACTCACCTGTGAGCCTGCGACTGAGTTGCCGTTAGCACAGCGTTATTGTTTATTCTAATTCCCTGTTATGGAAAAAGTATTGTGTAAATTTGGTATTTTTCGGCATTATTTTACTAAAAGCGAGTGCCATAAATATTCAAAAAAATGTACATGTAACTTAGCTTTCACGCTAACAAATTAAATAACAGAACAAAAATGATTATAGAGATATTGAATGATTAAAGTATACGAACGGTTGTCACATACTCATGAAGAGATAACAGACTCGATCACCTTAGATCAAGACACCCGAAAAAAAGCACGTATTAAAGGCATCACAGACAAAGGTAATGATATTGGTATTTTTGTTGAGCGCGGTCACCCTTTGTT
Organism: Colwellia sp.; assembly: GCA_034111385.1. GTDB lineage: Bacteria > Pseudomonadota > Gammaproteobacteria > Enterobacterales > Alteromonadaceae > Colwellia. Next base: position 20,987 of record JAWUXK010000020.1, read on the forward strand.
AATCGGGGAAGTTTTAAAAAGTGAATGTGGACAATTAATTAAAGTTATGGGCCAAGCTGAACCCGTTTCAACAGCAGTAGCCACTGACTGGCTAGCCTTTTCTAAAGTATGTTATCACCTAGGAAACCGACACACATCAATGCAAATTGGTGAATTATGGTTACGCTTCAAACCCGATTACGTACTTGAAGAACTAGCCGAAAACTACGGGCTGAGAATCAATAAAACCCCTGCGGTATTTGAACCTGAAAATGGCGCTTATGGCAAAAGTTCGTCGGCGCATAAGCATAGTCATTCTCACGATGATGGGCACGGCCATAGTCATGACCACGCACATTAGCAACATGTTTGAGCAATCTTCAGCACTTAAACTAAATAGGTTACTGCAGTTATGCAGTGCCAATTTACCTGTGGGCGGTTTTTCGTTTTCACAAGGCTTAGAGTACGCCATCGACAGTGGTTGGATAAACAACGATAAAGAAACCTATGACTGGGTCACTTTAACCTTAACCGAAGCCATTGCTCCGACCGACTTAGCGGTAATGAAAAGGTTATACCTTGCATTACAACATAATGACTTTGCTGAGTTTAATCAATGGAACCAATTATTGATTGCCAGTAGAGAAAGTAATGAGCTTCGTTTGGCCGACCTAGCTATGGGTAAAGCACTGGTTAGATTACTAACCTTACTAACGTCTATAGATACCGATCAATATCAACTCATATTGAAACAAAAAAACGTCAGCTTTGTCAGCGCTTTTACGGTTGCCGCCTATTTATTTGACTTAGACCTCCATTACGCACAAAGCGGTTTTTGCTGGGCCTATATCGATAACCAAATCGCAGCAGCAACCAAATTAGTGCCACTAGGACAAACGCAATCACAAAACTTGTTATTTGAATTGACCGAGCAAGTGGAAGAAGCGATGAGCATTGCCAATAGGGTACCTGATGATGGAATTGGCGCAAGTTTACCGCATTTAGCGATGGCGAGTGCTTGGCACGAAACACAATACACACGTTTATTTAGAAGTTAGCCTAGCAACTAAACTGGGAATTTAGATGTGTTTGATTAAATAATTTATAAAATAATAGGTTTTAAAAAAAGAGAAAAATATGAATAAAAAACAAGTATTACGCATTGGTGTTGGCGGCCCTGTGGGCTCAGGTAAAACGGCTTTATTACGTAACCTATGTGCAGCGCTTAGCAAAAAATACAACATGGCTGTTGTGACTAACGATATTTACACCCGTGAAGATGCAGAGTTTTTAACCAAAAATAATGCACTCGCAGCAGATCGCATTATTGGTGTTGAAACAGGTGGTTGCCCACACACCGCAATCCGTGAAGATGCTTCAATGAACCTAGCCGCCATTGATGAATTGCAAGAACTTCATCCCGGTTTGGACTTTGTATTAGTTGAAAGTGGCGGCGACAATCTCAGTGCAACGTTCAGCCCTGAACTTTCAGATTTAACGCTTTATGTTATTGACGTGTCAGCGGGTGATAAAATTCCACGTAAAGGTGGCCCCGGAATTACCAAATCAGACTTATTAATCATTAATAAAATTGATGTGGCTGAACTTGTTGGTGCGTCACTTGAAGTCATGGACAGAGACACTAAAAAAATGCGTGGCGACAAGCCGTTTATCTTTAGTAACATGAAAACAGAGCAAGGCCTTGCTGAAATCATTAGCTTTATAGAAACTGAGGGCATGTTAACCGTATAAATCTTATAACCGTTATACTGAGTACTTTCTACTAAGTACTTTTTAAAGCATCAAACAATTATTGGAGATAATAATGAAATTTTTAACGTACTGCTTAGCATTTATTTTTAGCTTTCAAGCACAGGCACATAACGACCATTTTTTAGGTGAAGGCATAGCTCACGATATTGTACATACTGTATTATTCTTTTTACTCGTTGCGATTACTATAACGGGTTTTAAATGGTTAATAAAAAAAATAAAAGTATCTTAACAATAAGGCGTATAACTACTTTTTTAAGCTCATTGTTGTGTAGAGTTTAACGTTACTTCAATGGTTATGAAAAAGAAAAAATTTAGTTTAGCTTTTGAAAGTTTTTCAGACAATGGGATCGACAGCCCATAGAGAAATTTTGCTAATGTCAGCAAAGACACTGTTAGCGTTTAATTTTCGTTAAATTATTTTAGAGAAAAATCCCAGCTTACTTAAAGCTGAGATTTTTTATCCGCGCTAATTCATAATTAATATTAACGAAAAGCAAACTAAGCAATATAAATATTCTACTCTAACACCTCAAACGTCATGTTCATCTGCATGAATAATTTTTACCCACATTAAATAGCCAGGCTCTGCATCAAAATCATCAGACAAATACACTTTGCCATCAACTTCGGGGGCATCCATGCACCAACGCACTAAAATACCAAGATCAAACACTTCATTAACAATGAATGAGATATTCTTAGCCAACGCGTGCTTGTTATTTATTCGCACTGATTTTCGCTTATACCGCCATAAAGCATTGAAGCCTGTCTTCCATTACTTCGTCTGATACATGATCAGGTAGATTATGTAAAATAGTTTTTTATGAATTTGAAACGCTTAACCCCACCGAGTCGTAACACTCACGATCATACCGAGAGCATTAAAGCCTGTGTAGTTGGGAAGTCATATACAAAGACTGTTTAAGGAATAAGGCATTGCTCAAGGGAAAATCATCAGGATTATATCGTAATCAAGCTAATAAACGACGAATGAAGAGCTGCTGTCAGATCTTCTTGTTGTAAGGGGTGCTATTGCTTGACAAAAATGAGTCTATGTAGTCCCAACAAGAGGCTAAAGATTTTGAGGAACAAAAACAGCAAACTTTTTTTAGTTATCGTTTGTGGTTTCACCTGTTTAAGTTCGGAATCTCAATTCCACACCATTTCCTTCAGGGTCTTGTATATAAATCGAATTTCCTTCACCTTGTGCCCCATATCTACTTGCGAACTCACCAACTTCTATTCCACTTTGTTTAAGATAATTAATAATATCTTGCTCTGGAGCTAACCTAATTTGTAAGCAAAAATGATCGACATTTCTTTCTGTTTTGCTTGGTGGACCACCCCCAACAGATCCAAGCCTGCTATTAACTACCACTAAATCGATAAGTGCACTACCCGCTCGAAGTTGAGTAAGACCTGTCTCTTCTGGTGTCTCTCGCTCAATAGTACAATTTAATACATTGATATAAAACTCAAGCATTTGCTTCAGTTTTGTCGTTCTTAATACGATGTGATCTATTGCTAGGACTTCCAACATTTATATTTCCTTTAAATACTTACTAACCTGTGTCAACAAACACCAACGCTTTGCTAAGCGTCTACATTCCCGGCCGTTATTGAACCAGTTAAACGTGCAACATAACTATTTATATATCTCCAACTATTTTACCTGCATTACCAAGTGATTATATGGAAAAATTTTCAGAGAAATCTAAATAGTTTTACACGACCTTAATAAGCCCATGTTCTTTCAGGCTTAATATTTGATTTTTATTATTTAAAGTTCGTCAACATCCCACAAAGGCGTACTTAAATAACGTTCTCCGCCAGATGGAAACAACGTAATAATATTTTTCCCTTTATTTTCAGGTCGTTTAGCTAACTCAATAGCACCGTAAAGTGATGCTCCTGTTGAAATTCCGCCAAAAACCCCTTCTTCACGAAGTAAAAAACGCGCCATTGTAAACGCATCTTGATCTTGAATAATAATGGCTTCATCAATTAACGATACGTCAGTCGTTTTGGCAATAAAGCCTGCATTTAGCCCTTGAATTTTATGAAGGCCAGGTTCACCACCTGATAATAAAGCACAATTTTCTGGCTCTACTGCGACAATTTTTATCAGAGGATTTTGCTCTTTTAGATATCGTCCTACGCCAGAAATGGTACCTCCTGTACCAAGCCCTGTAACAAACATATCTATTTCACCTTCCATGTCTCGCCAAATTTCCAAACCAGTTGTTTCATAATGAGCTTGAGGATTAGCCATATTATCAAATTGCATTGGAGACCAAGCATTAGGTATTGTTTCTAATAACTCTTTAACTTTTGCTATAACTGCTGCAAAACCTTCAGTTCCCGGTGTTCTTACTACTTCAACGCCCTGAGCTTTAAGAACTTTAACGCGTTCAATGCTCATCGTATCAGCGAGTACTACCATGGTTCGGTACCCCATATGCTTAGCAACGAGACCTAAGCCAATGCCCGTATTACCAGAGGTAGCTTCTATAATTACCGACTTACCCGGTTCAATTAAACCATCTCTTTCAGCATTATCTATCATTGATAATGCAACACGGTCTTTAACGCTAGACATCGGGTTAAACATTTCTAATTTTGCGTAAATATTCCCAGGTAAATGATTAGAAATTTTATTCAATTTAATCATCGGGGTATTACCAATTAACTCGATAATATTATTATAAACTTTTGTCATATTTATCTCTTAATCACTGCCACAGTTGATTAGCTATATTTGATTTTATACGCGGTAACTATGCGCTTCTAAGTTGGATCCAACTAAGGTATTATTTCATTTTATAAATTAGGTATGTAACGTTACTATTTAATACAATAACTTACACTCTAATAATTGTTAATATTTTATCTAAAGGCAAAGTTCAATGAATGATTACCTGTTAAAAGAAAATATCTTGGATACCCAGACAGTCATTCAATTACGCTCTTCGGTTGGTTGGGATAGCTTAAGCGAACCAACGTTAACCAAAGCGCTTGCTAATTCAATTTTCTTTGCCAGTATCTGGTATCAAGGCCAATCAGTTGCAATGGGCCGCATTGTTGGTGATGGCCATCAATATTTTTACCTACAAGATATGATTGTACACCCTGCCCATCAAAAATTGGGGTTATGCCAACGTATTACTGAACACTTGGTTGGCCAGGTAAAAAACATTGCAGAACCAGGCGCCTTTTTTGGTTTAATGGCTGCTGCAAATGTTGCGGGTGTTTATCAAAAATACGGTTTTGTTGAACGCCCTGACAACATGCCTGGAATGGTCATGCCTATCAATTAATTTTAATTATTAGAACAGATACCACTTATATACTTGATTAATAATTAGGTATTTTAATTAATGTATCTTTTCGTTCGACAATTTCTGGAATGTACACTTGTTCATTCCACAGTTCCGGTTCTACTGGCTCTACTGCAATAGAGATAACACTTTCATCACAACCAACTACTTTAGTTACGGCTTCTGTGATGCTTTTAGCCAAAGCAATATGTTGCTCTTCGCTGAGTGAAGGGAAATGTTTAATATTTATATGAGGCATTATTCTTCCTTTAGATGAAAACTGATTAACTATAAAACAGCCACAAGTTGGTCAATATGTGTTGTTTTAAGCATGGTGTAATGATTTGCTTCTATTTGTTCTATAACTGGCTCAATAGTAGAAAAAACGCCATTGTTTTCAATAAATGAATAGTCGTCTCCCGTCGCTTTTATAATTTTAATAGGCGCCTTCAATTGTCGCTGCTTGAGTTCATTAAACGAGTAGGTAAATTCGAAAGTCATCGTGACTATATCGATAATCCGCATAACTAAACCGGTTTCTAATTGGTTATTCAACCCACAAATAAAGTGAATAAACTTTTCTTTAGTATCAACAACCGCTAAACACTCTACTAATGAATTATCCTTTATTGTACCCATAAATACCGAATATAATATGGTTATAAACTTTTTGTTAGTAAAGGTTGCTTCGTTGCCTTGAGTTGAGTGTTGCTCTACTTCTACTGTGGGTGATCCAGGAGCAATTAAGTATAAATTTTCAACGACATCACCGGTTTGCTCTAATTGATAACAAGCCTCAAAAGCAACGCGCGCACCAAATGAATAACCCCATAATGTATATGGTCCATCACCCTGATTTTGCTTTATCATAGCAACATCTTTTGCAGCCATTTCACTTATCGTTTCGTAAGGGGTTTCTCCAGTATTAATACCGTATGCTTGCACACCAAAAAAATCTCGGTCGGAACCTAATTTTTCAGCTAATAATCGTAAATTCATACAATAACCTCCCAATCCCGGCCAGCAATATATGGGGCTGCCCTTTCCTTGACTCTGAAAAGGGACTAAACGCGATGCTAAATTATTTTCTTCTTCACTAATAATAACTTGTGCTAGTTTTTGAATGGTTGGGGAAGAAAAAACTATTTGTAACGGTAAGTCGCAATATAACGTCGTATTAATTTTATTGATAACACTAACAGCGATGAGTGAATTCCCACCAAGTTCAAAGAAGTCGGAGTTCACTGAAATAGAGTCTCTCTTTAGCCCTTTTTTCCATATATCTAATATGGCACGCTCAACGTCATTGGAAGGTTCTATATGTTCCTCGCTGATACAATCAATTTCTAACATAAGTAATGCATTAGTATCTATTTTACCATTAACAGTTAAAGGCATTTTATCGATAACGTTAATTTTATTTGGCATCATATAAGTAGGGAGAAACTTGGCCAGATCATCTTGAATAATTTCTGATGGTCCTTTCATATGGACTAAATCTTCATTCATACCATCACTTTGTATTTGCATATCGCTAATACGACCACCTATAAAGAAATATGACGGCCCTGCCTCTTTATTGAGAATATGATTAATTCGCTTAGCCGATGGTAAGTTATTACCCGTTTTTGAGCTGTAACCAGAAGACATGAAACCAATATTTAAATCGTTCATTTGTAATGATTGTAACTTACGGCCTAAGTTGATGTATCCCAACCAGTCTTCATCCCCTGTACTGATAACGGAAATACCAAATGAAGATCTTTCATAAACGGATTGATTAATAGCAATAACATGCTTTTTTAAAATTATTTCACTAGAGATGAATGATAACTGGCCATTTTCATACAAATATTTACCGGCTTTAAGATCTGATACTTTTCCTGGATGTGATTGTAAATATAAACTGACACCATCATTCATTCCGTCTTTTGTACCAGAAACTATAGAAAAACTACCAAGGTAATAATCGTCCTTTGCAACCTCAAATAGCTGTATTTTTTCAGGTAAATAATCACTAGGTTTAATACTTAAACCATAAGTTGGTAAAATATTTTCGAAATAACCAACCATATGGCCAGCTTCCATTTCTAATACTTCTACAATGTTATTTTTATAGATAGGTTCAATGGCCGATTTTTTACCAACAAAATGTACTTTACATTTTACTGTGCCACTATCTCCTTTCTCAGCAACCAAGATTAATTGGTGATGTACTGGATGGTAATAGTAATAACCTGGGGGAATGTTACCAATACCATTTAATTCAAAATACATTTGAGTGGCATACAAAGCACCTGGTGATGCATAACCATATTTAGGTAATAATCTTTTCTCTGAAAGGTACTGTCCAAAATATCTTAGAATTTCACCAAAATCAGCATAGCTAAGATCAGATAACTTAGTGTAATGTTCATAGTTTATTTTACTGTTAAGTACGTTAACGATATCTTTCTTAGTGATATTTCCACCTTCAAAAAAACGATAACTTTTACGGGAAAAAACAAGTTTCCTCTGTATTTCGGTAGCTTTTTCACCCGGTAAATTGATTATCGATTTACCTGCATTTTCAGTCTCTTGTCGACAACCTATATTGGTTAATTGCATTTTAACTTGGCTACGGCTTTGTTTAGATTGATGATGTGCATCATGGTTACCTTGGTCCATCAACGCCGCTTCTCTAGGATTTAATTCGATCATCGAGATAAGATTTTGGTAACCTGTATGCTTGTCTTTTTTCAAAAACACTGCCGCACTATTTATCCAGTCGTGCGTTTCTATGATGGATTTAATTTCATCTAGCTCCACGCGATATCCTCGAAGCTTGACTTGATTGTCAACTCGCCCTGAATATTGCACCGAACCATTATCATTCCAATAAGCTAAATCACCAGTTTTGTAGAGCGTTTTGGCTGTTTTTTCGCCGTCAAAAAAATGAGTAATAAAACTTTCGGCAGTTAAATCTTCGCGGTGTAAGTAACCTCTAGCTAAGCCTACGCCAGCAATATAAAGTTCACCTATATCCCCAACAGCTAACGGTTTTTTTTCTTTATCTAGAATATAATACTGGGTATTTTGTATCGATGTGCCAATAGAGACAGTGTCTGTACTACCTTGAACTTCTCTACTATCAAAAATATGAGCCGAACTGTTAATAGTACACTCCGTTGGCCCATACAAATTAATGATACGGCAATTTGGTAATTGCTCAGATAGTTCAATGGCAAGGTGTTTTGACAACGCTTCACCACCACTAAATATTTGATTGAGGGTAAAACATTGCGTGAATTTTTCAACATCAAGTAAGGCGAGCAGCAAAGTAGGCACGCCTTGTAACATTGATACGCCATGACGGATCATGGTATCGACAAGTTTCTCTGGGTTCTTATAGATACCAGGTTCACCCATTACTACAAGTGCTCCACAACATGAAGCCAGAATTTCCCACTGAGCAGCATCAAAACTCATCGGGGTTTTCTGTAAAACGACACTTTTATAATCTAATGAAAATTTAGTCGATAACCAATCCATTTGGTTTGCAATGCTTCTATGTTCGATCATGACTCCTTTGGGTTGACCCGTACTACCCGATGTGTACATTACATACGCTAAATTATGTGATGAAGCATGCTGTGTTAGCATATAATATTGAGGTTTTTTATTCGTTTTATAAAAGTGACTGATCTGTGAATAAGATATTAATATTACGTCATCTAAAACCAAGCTAGCCAAGCGCTCAATCAACTCATCTTGCACAACAATAATTTTACACTGGCTGTTTTCGAGCATATAACTTAAGCGGTCATCTGGATATTCTGGTGACAAAGGTAAATAGGCTGCACCCGACTGTAGAATGCCCCATACTCCTACCATGAGTTCAATTGACGGCTCTACAAATAAACCAACGCATTCATCTAGACGAACACCCTGCTGCTGTAAATATAATGCAAGTGCCAAACTTTTTTCACCAAGCTGTTGATAGGTGATGTTTCTATCTTTGAAAGAAACCGCGATATTTGGTCCGTGTTGCTCTATTTGGCTGTGAAATAAATCAATTATATTATCGCTGTTGTACCAATCTGGTTTTAACTGTGTCACGTATTTCATATTCCAAATTTATCTTTAAAAGATCACCACTCCCCTTCGTAGCGACAGAGAGTATTCGATTAGGGATGTTCCCAGTATTTAGTTTCGTCATCAAAATTAAGTTGTTATAGGTTTTATTTAAATAACCTAGATAAATAATTTAATAAAATGGCCCAAGTTAACATAAACATAATTTAAACAAAGTCATTACAATTCAGTACTACGTTACTTTTAACAAAATAGATCACAACTAATAGGTTTAAATAAAAAATTGGAATTTCATAAGGTAAGATCATAATATTAAAAAGTTTTACATGCTGATATTGTAGCGTCCTCACTAAATTGTTATCAAAACAGGTTTGGGGAACGTCCGCTAAGGCTAGTAGTATCAAGCTAACTGGAGATTGCTAAGTCAACTAACTGATGTACAGTTGACCTGATGACAAACACTCGGAGTTTAATAATATGACTTATTCTTTACTCACAGAGTGGCGGTTTTTATTGCACAAGTAGCCTTTATTTCTTAATCTACTTTAAAACAACAACAATCAAGGAATAATAAGAATGAACAAAGGTGAATTGGTAGCAAAAATCGCTGAAGGCGCAGACATTACTAAAGCTTCTGCTGCTCGTGCGTTAGATAGTTTGATTAGCTCTATAACAGAAGAACTAGCTGGCGGTGGTGAAGTCGCATTGGTTGGTTTCGGTACTTACAAAGTAAATGACCGTGCCGCACGTACTGGACGCAATCCTCAAACAGGTTCAGAGATCCAAATTGCGGCTGCAAAAGTTCCAGCTTTTAAAGCGGGTAAAGCATTGAAAGATGCTTGCAATTCATAATTTAATCGTTCACAGGACACAAAAAACCAACTTAAGGTAAGTTGGTTTTTATATCTGCTAAAAAGTAATTAAAGTTAAAACGACACTAGTCTTCTACCCGAACACCCCAAACATCATGTTCATCAGCATGAATAATTTGTACCCAAAGCAAATCGCCTGGCTCTGCATCAAAATCATCCGACAAGTAAACTTTGCCGTCAACTTCTGGTGCATCCATGTATGAACGACCTACAATGCCAAGGCCATTTATTTCATCAACAAGAATAAGATATTCTTGACCAATACGGGCTTGTAATTTATCAGCGCTGATTTTCGCTTGCACAGCCATAAAACGTTGAAGCCTGTCTTCCATTACTTCGTCTGAAACATGGTCAGGTAAAGCATTGGCTGTTGCGCCTTCAACTGGCGAGTACTTAAAACAGCCTACACGGTCTAATTGCGCTTCCTCTAAAAAATCTAATAACTCTTCAAATTCTTCTTCAGTTTCACCGGGAAAACCAACAATAAAGGTTGAACGAATCACAAGTTCTGGACAAATTTTACGCCATTTAGCAATACGTTCTAATACACGGTCTGAGCTACCAGGACGTTTCATCAATTTCAAAATGCGTTTGTTGGCATGCTGAAAAGGAATATCTAAATACGGCAGTATTTTACCTTCCGCCATTAATGGAATGATTTTATCAACATGCGGGTAAGGGTAAACATAATGTAGGCGAATCCAAACGCCCTGCTTCGCTAATTCTTCACATAACTGCTGCATGTGTGTTTTAACCGGCATACCATCCCAGAAATCTGTTTTATGTTTTACATCAACACCATAAGCAGACGTATCTTGAGATATAACCAACAACTCTTTAACGCCAGCATTAACTAAACGCTTTGCTTCTCCTAACACATCACCCACTGGGCGAGAGTCTAAGTCACCACGCATTGATGGAATAATGCAGAAAGTACAACGGTGATTACAACCTTCTGATATTTTTAAATAAGCATAATGCTTAGGGGTAAGTTTAACGCCCTGCTCAGGCACTAAATCAATAAAAGGGTTGTGTTTTGGTTTGCTCACATGTTCGTGTACTTGTGTTAATACTTCATCATAGGCATGTGGGCCAGTTACCCCTAAAACATTAGGATGAAGCTCAATAATTTCATCTTTCTTCGCGCCTAAACACCCGGTTACCAAAACCTTGCCATTTTCAGCTAGTGCTTCACCGATAGTATCAAGCGACTCTTGTACCGCTGAATCTATAAAGCCACAGGTATTAACAATCACTAATTCGGCATCATCATAAGAATTAACCACATCATAACCTTCTGTACGCAACTGCGTAAGAATGCGTTCGCTATCGACAAGATTTTTCGGACAGCCCAGTATACATACACCAATCCCAATAGAAAGTTAGATTATTAATAAGCTTTATCTATGTTTTTGCCACTTTAAGCGAAATTAAGCCAGTTAGTTTTATTACTAATGCTGGCCTTCTCCCGCAACTCGATCCAACGAATAAATATGGAGTTTATCATCAGTTCAAAGATCACGTTGTGCCACGGAATTTTAGAGTTCATATTGAATTTTTTGTATCTTTTGTTCTAGAGCGGACATGGTTGAACTGTCAATCAACGGTGCATTTGCTTTGTGTAATTTGTTTAACAGCTTATCTCTTATGTATATAAACAAGGGGTATCCTTTATATAAACACAGATTACTGTCGAGAGGGTGGTTTGAGCAACCGATTAGGTTTTATTTAATAAATCACACCAATAAAAAAGCACCAAGTAGTAAGGTGCTTATAGTTATTTAATGTGGCTGTAGAAGTTACTGTTTCTTAAAACGACGTGATGCTAAACCAATCATCCCTAATGAAAAAATCGCTAGAGTGGATGGCTCTGGTACTGATGTTGCGTTTGACCATTTCGCATACACTCTCAAAACATCAGCGCTGAAATCCATATCCTTAGACCACCCATTCCATGGTTCACTTATGAAACTTAACGGCGTACTGTCATGGAAATTATTTATCCATGACACTTCTACAAAATCAATCACTTTAATGTTATATGGCGTGGATAATTGGCAAAGTACTTCATTCTCACAACCGAAGATCAACTCTGGTGAAGTATCGAAGTTTCCTAATGGACCATCGTTAAGTACCTGTTCGACAAGTGCCTGAGACGCTGACAATGCTGAAGTACTAGTTTTCCAAAAAAAATCTATATTTTCGTCACATCCGGTAAAAATATTTTCGCAAGTTCCATCTACAAACGATACATCATAAAACTCGCCTTGAATCAAAATGTCTGTCGCACCTGTAAGTTTTCCATCTGTATTTATAATCAACCCTGCATTCGCAACGCTGGTTAGTATCAACAGTACAGTTGTTAACACCATATTCATAAATTTAAATTTCATTTGATATTCCTTTTAATCCCTTCACAAAAATTTTGGAAGGTAAATGCTACAAGTGAAACGTCACCATTTCGTGTTACTTAATATAAAGCACAAAACACGCCAACCTAATAATTTATAATTATTTCAATAAGATAAAGGACAAAAAACAACATCCATAGTTTATCTGTAAAATAAGCTGACACAAAAAACTATAAGTAAATTATCGAAACATCAAAGTTTAAACCTACTAAAACAGCCATTTTGGTAGTGTAATTGGTTGAAATTCAGTGTTACTTGTTGTTGTAAAATACGAAATATATATCAGCGTGCAACTGACAGGTAACCCCTTGGTATCAAAGACACATCATCAGCTATCTGATTATAAAGCGGACAGTTGATATTTTGATTGGTCTTATTCCGCTAAGCGCACAGAAAAGTCATAAAAACGAAATAGTAAAACTTCCGGTTTCGTATCTAAGAACTAAACCGCTCCGCGGTAATGGTGCCCTTGGCAAGCACCGCATATCCCTATAACACATTCACTTTTTCCTACACTAAGTTTTGAGGCATGTCGCCTCATCTTAGATTGGAGAATACCCTATGAACATTAGCCCATACTTTTCAGCATCACTACGTCAGCGTTTTAATGAAGACATGATCATGCGTAAACTCGCCACTAAAACACATATTGCGTATATCCGTGGGGTTAATAAACTCTGTGACTATTTACAACGATCACCTAAAACGACCACCCAAGAGGAGTTACGTGAGTTTCAACTTTTCATGGTTAATCACGGTGTTTCGGGTATTACCGTTAATGCCACACTAACGGCACTTAAGTTCTTCTTCCAGATAACCTTAGACAAACCGGAGGTGGTTGCACGGGTTTGTCCTGTGACGGTTGCACGTAAGTTACCCGTGGTATTGAGTTTAGAAGAAGCTAAACGCTTTATGTCCTGTACAGCTCACCCTAAATTCAAAGCGGCTTTAGCCGTGGCCTATGGGTCAGGGCTACGCGTTAGCGAAGTCGTTGCCTTAAAGGTCAGTGATATTGATAGTGATCGTATGATATTACGCGTGGAGCAAGGCAAAGGCAGTCGCGACCGATACGCCTTGTTATCACCTATACTGCTTGAGCATCTGAGAGATTGGTGGCGCTTTGCCAATCAACAAGGACAAATGTTTGTGGGCGGCTGGTTATTTCCAGGATTAAACCCTATCGATCATATGACGGCTCGTCACCTCAGCCGAGTGTGTAAACAAACTGCTAATGCCGCTGATATTGACAAGAATGTATCGATGCACACGTTACGTCACAGCTTTGCGACTCATCTACTCGAAGCTAAAGTCGATATTCGTATCATTCAAGTATTGTTGGGACATGCGCAACTGGATACCACGGCTCGTTATACGCAGGTAGCAACAGACTTGCTCAAGGAAGTTATCAGTCCATTAGATACCATCACCCCTAAAAAAAAGAAGGTAAAGGGCGTGAAGTGAGTCGCTCATGTCACGAGAGAAACTGGAAGTGGCCGATGTTTTTCGAACACACGGCCAACAGTGGCGTCAGTCGCATGCAGGTCACGTCAGTTTAGATAAACTCAAAGTGATGTCGGGTATTGAACATTGCCGTAGTGAAGTGCTTGGCGGTCATGTTTTGCATTGTCCTGCCTGTGAGCATAATCAAATTGCTTATAACTCGTGTCGTAATCGGCATTGTCCGAAGTGCCAAGCCAGTGCTGCAAAACGCTGGTTAGCCGCACGTCAAACTGAATTACTGCCTGTTGATTACTATCATGTTGTCTTCACTTTGCCACAGCCCATCAGTGAATTGGCTTATTACAATAAGTCAGTGATGTATGGTTTGTTACTTAAAGCCGCGGCAAAAACACTGTTAACGATTGGCGCAGACACCCGACATTTAGGTGCTCGCTTAGGCGTTACTTTTGTCTTGCACACGTGGGGTAGCGCCATGATCCATCATCCCCATGTGCATGGGATCATACCTGGGGGTGGCTTATCACTTGATGGGGAAAGATGGGTGTCGTGTAAAGCGGGATTCTTCTTACCTGTGCGTGTGTTATCACGTTTGTTTCGACGGCTATACCTTGAGGGATTACGTGAAGCCTACGAGCAAAATAAATTGCTGTTCTTTGGTGATTGTTTACCTATTGAGGAGGAAGTACCCTTTTTGGCGTGGCTCCATAATCAACGTAAAGTGGATTGGTACGTTTATGCCAAACGACCCTTTGCAGGGCCACAAGCGGTATTGGCTTATCTATCTCGATATACACATCGGGTTGCCATCGCGAATTCTCGGCTGGTTGCTATGGATAAAGAAACGGTGAGTTTCAAGTGGAAGAACTATCGCGTTAAGGAGCAGAGTAGACAACGTACTATGTCGCTGACACATGATGAGTTTATCCGACGTTTTTTACTGCATGTATTACCGAGTGGCTTTCACCGTATTCGACACTATGGTTTGACTGCGAACACAGGTCGTAAGAAGAACTTGGATAAAGCACGACAGTTATTGAACGTTAAAGTACCAACAGTGCCATTGGATAAAAAGTTATCTGATGAAGCAAAAGCGCATGAGCCAACACCGACTTTTGTTTGCCCTTGTTGTGGTGCAAGCATGATTGTGACAGACGTATTGCTTCATTTATATTTACCAAGGGCACCACCCTTATTAGTGAATTAGTGGTAGTAAATGAGCAAAGGTTAAATTAACGACAACAGTTGATAAGGGCTAGTCTTGTTCAGTTTGCTCAAACTTATCGGATCTAGACTAAAATAAAGCAGTATGGGAGGAAAAGATCACAGTGGAAAACACATTAATGCAACGTAAATTAGTACCGAGAAAGGATCTTAGCCACCAAGACCAAAAGACAATCAAGCAATCCCCATAGCACCGAGTTAAATTCCCGCGGTTTCCTCATTGTGAGCCTTTTAGACATCAGCCTTCCTATGATGAGCTGATGATAGGTTTGGTGTACTGGCTGATATCTAAAAACCTTAACAAAGCCGACCTAATGTAGACGTGAGTTTATCTTAATAAATAGTCTGCTTAGCCATGTGAATTCAATTGGTCAACGCAACGCCATACTTACTTTAAAAAATATAATATCTCTTAAGTTTTCCTTAAGAAATATAAACTAATATGTCAGATCTTCGTTTACTTTTAAAACTTAGAGAGCAGTAATATGAACTTTTTGTTTTATAATTTATTGCTTAGTATAGCTATTTTAAGTGCATCTTTGAGCGCTTAGCAATTGTTAAATATATGTAAGTGGATGCGCCAGTTCAGGTTTAACAAACTGTCGTAATTAACTTTAAATATAAAAATGTTGAAGGCGGATTTGCTGGTTTGGTTTTATCTGTTAGTGCTTTGGCTAATACTGGTTTTAAATTAAATCCTTTCCACTGCAGCAATAATCAGTAGGAAAGGTGGTTTACAACATAATAATGTGGTTAGTACTGTATTATTTCTATCATTCATTTCGATTGGCCTTTTTCATCAGTAACCTTTACGCTGGTGAAAATGGTCAACAACTCAGAATCAATGAGACAAAGTGGTTTGATTCGCAATATAAAGAGATCATCATGAAACAAAAATTATTTCTTTCCATCACCACTCTTCTGCTGCTTTTCTCTCCTATTGGGGCGATTGCGGAAGGGGTGACATATGTTAATCAAAATGCTAGTGGCAGCAACAGTGGCAACAGTTGGCAAAATGCCTATAGTGACTTGAATGTAGCCATTGATATGACGGTATCCGGAGAAATCTGGGTGGCAGCGGGCAGTTATAAACCATCTCAAGGTGGCGCGCGCGATGCGACCTTCACCATGAAAAGCAATGTTGCACTGTACGGCGGGTTTTCTGGTAGTGAAACGGTCCTAGAGCAACGGAATCCAGAGCTATATCATACGATCTTAAATGGCGATTTGAACGGCGATGACGTGCCCCGCTTGTATCTTGGCGCCTGGACATCCTTCTCTATGGGGGACAATAGCCAACACGTCGTCACAGCCATCAACACTGACAGTACCGCTATTCTTGACGGCTTTTCTATTCTGCATGGGTATGGCAGTGTAATATTTGGGTCTGCGAACCCTGTGGATTCTGGAGTAGGAGGCGGTATTCTGATTGATGAGGCGAGCCCGACTATCCGCAATATCATTATTGAAGGTAACGTCGCTGTGGAACATGGTGGTGCTGTTTATATTCGAAACGGTTCCCCATCTTTTGTGAATACCCTTTTCCGCAACAACGTATCTGGGCATATGGGAGGGGCGGTAAGCATCATTGGTCTCACCAGTGATGTTTCTTTCACCGATAGCCGTTTTGAGGGCAATGCGGCAATTCAGTCTTTTCACGGGCACGGCGGCGCTATTTATCAGGAGTTTACATCGACTCTTCGGATTTCTGGCTCAACCTTTGTCTCCAATTTTGCTGGCTTTAGAAATGGCAATGGTGCCGACTCTAATTTTGGTTCCGCTACATCCACCGGGGGGGCTATTCATTCATGGGGCAATCTCGCAATAGATCATTCTCATTTCCTTAACAACCGTTCGCATTTTGGTGGCGCTATCTATACCGGATCCTCCAACACTTCCCGCTTTCTTAAGATCAGCAATAGCCTCTTTAGCGGCAACAAGGTCACAACAGTACAAACGCCTATTCAGTCAATAGGCGGTCTAGGCGGGGCAATGGCCATAAGCCACAAGGGTTTTTCCGAAATCATCAATGCGACGATTTCTGGAAATTCTGGGCAGGAAAAAGCTGCTGGTCTCTATATCGGGGCTGATGCAAGTACAAGTCTTGATAATAGTATTGTCTGGGGCAACAACGTCTTATCATTAGGTTCTTCGGGTGAAGATCCCATCCCCGCGGTTAAGAGACAGATCAGCAACGACGGCGATTTGACGATTAGCTATAGCGTCATTGAAGGCTTATGGGTACCAACTCCAGGGGAAGATCTACCCAATCCCAATAAATATCCTGGCTCAATCGATCAGGACCCGTTATTTGTGGATGCAAAAGGTCCTGATGGTACCATTGGAACCTTGGACGACAATCTCCAACTCAGCGTATTTTCCCCCGCCATTGACGCCGGGAATAATATGATCGTTTCTACTGGTGACACAACCGACCTGTCAGGAAATTCCCGATTTTTTGACGACCTAGCAACAGTTGATAGTGGACAAGGAACCGTGCCAATCGTGGATATGGGGGCATACGAATTTGTCAGCCAAACAACGGGCAACGAGTCTCCTGTCGCTGTCGCATCTGCTACGCCAAACACAGGAAATGCTCCGCTTCCCGTCGATTTCAGTTCAACAAACTCCTATGATCCAGATAACCAAATTGTCAGTTTTTCTTGGGATTTTGGCGATGACACAACAGCAACAGGAAGCCTTCAGAGCCATACCTACAATAAAGTAGGAACCTACAATGCCACACTGACAGTGGAAGATAATCAAGGGGCAACCGACAGCACAACAATCGTCGTGACCGTACAGGGGAGTGCACCTGTGGATCCGACGCCAGTGCCAGACGAAACCAAACCGACAGTGACAATTCTTTATCCTGTTGCCGGCAACATCGTATCAGGCACCGTAAAAATCTTGACCGATGCGCTAGACAATATAGGGATTAAAAAAGTTATTTTCAAAATTGGGAATCAAAAAATTGGCCAAGATTTCACGGCCCCATTCCAGTTAGAATGGAACACGACGGCCTTTGCTGACAGTTCCCACACCGTTAAGGTTATTGCCGTAGACTTAGCCAATAACCGGAAAAAAGCAACGGTGAAAGTGACAGTCAATAATTCAGATATCGTCAATCCGCTACCAACGCCGACTGAGCCGGCTTCCGTAAATATTATCTCTCCAGAAAAAGAGGCTACTGTTTCGGGAGTGATAGACATTATAGTGGAAACGACAAGTAATATCTCCGAGATCCTAGTTGATGAAGAAACATTACTTGGTACCGTTGGTGCTGGAGGTGGGACAGTTATGTGGGACACCACGACCGTCTCCAATGGCAATCACGAGATCATGGCTATAAGTATCATTGATGGAGTCAAAATCAAAGAGGCCTTCGAAATCAACGTACAAAATTAAGAACGGTATTCTCCAGTACATAAAAGATTGGAGAATACCTTTATTCCATCAGGGTCAACTAATTACCAAGCGCATACAGTGCAACAATATTTATTTCATTTCCGCCTTTGTTAGCCCAATAACTACTAATGCGATTACTTTGTGTAGATGACCCTGATTCCTATATTGTTGTTCAGGGCTGAATCTTCCTGACAGCGGACCTTAGCTATAACGATGTTGTAGCTTCCGCTAAGCGCACTTTTTCGACCTCTAATGAACCTCACCATCTGGTTCAATATTATGTAAATT
>JAWUXK010000021.1:0-19068 GCA_034111385.1 Colwellia sp.
TATGAACAATAAATAATTGGGGTTAACTTATTGCTGATGTTGCCTTAAAAGTACATTCAGCGAGAAAAAATCAACTGACAATTCCCGTGTATGGACCGGAAAGCCAACTACAGAAGGAGATGAACCGTACGAGGACCGGAAATTTTTTGTTAGTTATGGGGTTTAAAAAAGAGAATAAGCGTAAATTCAGGCAAAATAATGACTGTTTCGAGGCGTATAAAATACGTAACACAAAGGATTTAATTTATTGCTGTTAAATTGGTTTTTACAGAAAACTGATGATTTAAAAAAATAATTACATTAGAATTATAAAAAAACAATTCTAATGTAACTGATTGATAATCAGATATAAAAGAATTTTTATCTTATGACAATTTAACTATTATCTTCTTGAAAAGAAGATGGTACCCGGAGCCGGACTTGAACCGGCACGCTTTTCGGCGAGGGATTTTAAATTATTTGTGCACACTAAATTCTAAATAGTTTACTTATTGATTTAATCATTTTACGAAAACTATATTGATTTGAGCAGTGATTTTTTATTTAGCATTATGTTAAATACTAACTAACGTCAAAATTTTTTTGCGATTTATCAGTCTAAAATAGGCACCTAAATTCGTACTTTATAAAACTATTTAAAGTAGTACGACCTGATCAGATTTTTTTAAAACTAGTTCATTTTCGGCCGAGGTGCTTATTTGCATGTTAGGAAATACTTTAGGATTCGAGCATAACGACATTCCTGTTTTCAAGGTAAAAAAATCACCTGATGATATCCTTTTACTCACTTCGGTTTTAAAGAAAACCAAAGAGTGATCTCTCACCATTACTGTACGCTTTTGCCATCTATTCTTTATTTTAATTTTTTTTATCATTTTCACATAAGGAATGGTGGGGCCAAAATCTATGCCTAATTGGTTATTATTAATATCCATATAGTTTTCATCGTTAAAAGTATCGCTTCTTTTTTCATGAGCGGTTAGTAACCTTTTAACATATTCGGTTCCTAATATTGAGCTTAATATAGAAGCACCAATAAAATGCCTTACTGCATCTACTTCATCACCAGAATGTCTTTCCTCACCTTCCACACCACAAATCTGAACTGAATAATCATTAGCTTTGTCGTAGGCTTTTTGAAAAAGTGAAGCATAAGATATTTTTTCAGCTAAAATTTCAGCCATTTCATAGGTTAATTTACCTTGGCTCATATTTTGTAGCATTTTAGGTATAAGATTTTCAGCACTTGTTGCATATGAAAAACTAAAGTAAATCGCAAAAGTTAAATATGTTTTTATAAATAGATTCAATCTACCTTCCTATGTTCAAAGTAAACTTTAAAATAATTAGTTATGCCGCTACAAGTTTGTATTATTTTTTGTTTCAATATTTACTTTATGCGCTTTTCATTATTATAACGCTGTTCACTAAGCAACTTTCCATTTTATAATCCCCCTGATACCGCAGTTTCCCATTTACATACCACTCTTGTTAGTAATCAACAAAAACGTTACAACGTAAAGTAAAAAAATAAGCCAAGGATATCGATGAGCAAAGTTAATTCCCACTTAAGCTACCATAAGCGAGTATAGTAAGATTAGTGCATATGCCTAATCCACTCAACAGATACGGGTTTCATTAGGCTGAGGCTTAGATTCATTGCATATCTTCTTCGTGAATGCTTTGTACTTAACAAATTTTCTAAAATTCAGACAAAAACATAACGATTTAGAAGCGTATACAATAGGTAGAACGAAGGATTTAATTTATTTTTGTTAAAATGGTTTTTACAGGAAGTTGATGATTTTACTATTATCTTCTTGAAAAGAAGATGGTACCCGGAGCCGGACTTGAACCGGCACGCTTTTCGGCGAGGGATTTTAAATCCCTTGTGTCTACCAATTCCACCACCCGGGCATTATATCAATTAGATATGGGGTAAGTTTTTTTTATAGTAGGACATTGGTAACCTACTGTTGTTAGATTTAACGCTAACGTATAAATTGGAGCGTCTAACGAGACTCGAACTCGTGACATTCACGTTGGCAACGTGATGCTCTACCAGCTGAGCTACAGCCGCTTCATTAGAGCTTTCAAAACTGATAAATATTGGAGCGGCTAACGAGACTCGAACTCGTGACATTCACGTTGGCAACGTGATGCTCTACCAGCTGAGCTACAGCCGCTTCATTAATTTTCAGCTTAGGATAGTTCCTAAATATTCACATTCATTCCGCTAAAAATGAGTGAGAATTCTAGCGTATAAATCGTCTTTTAACAACTATTAACACACTGTTTTTACTCTCAACTTTACTGTTGATGAAATGGTACCCGGAGCCGGACTTGAACCGGCACGCTTTTCGGCGAGGGATTTTAAATCCCTTGTGTCTACCAATTCCACCACCCGGGCAAAATGGAGGCGGATACCAGAATCGAACTGGTGTACACGGATTTGCAATCCGCTGCATAACCACTCTGCCAACCCGCCATTTTGCCAACCCGTCATTTTATCAACACGAGTTGAGTGATTTCTTTTGTGGTATAAATCTTTCCACTGGAAAATCTGTTCTACTAAAAATATTGGAGCGGCTAACGAGACTCGAACTCGTGACATTCACGTTGGCAACGTGATGCTCTACCAGCTGAGCTACAGCCGCTTAATACATTTTGTAGTTTTTGAAGCAGCTAGTTAGATAACTCTTTCTACTTGCTTCATATGCTGACTCCCTGTCAACGAAAACGCATTCTACATCGTATTACGTGACAGTCAACTATTAAATTCCTTTTTTATTTTGACTGCTCAAAAAGCAGCTTATTTGATGGTTTTTTTTACGCTAAATATTTATCAATAGCAATTTTTAGAAAAAATGTTATTGATAACTAAAATTTACTTGGCTTTTTATCTGTTATGTATCTGACTTTAGCTCTGGCCATGCCGCTTTAAAGTAATCAATTAACGTTGTAATCGTCAAAACGGTTGCAATAAAATAGAACCCATAAGAGAGATAATTCAAAATCACATGTGGAAAGTAAAAATAAACTAGCGGTATATCATAATCAGGTCGCCATATTAACCCCATAATTCCTAACATTTGTGCAGCAGTTTTATACTTGCCCATATTAGAAACGGCAATAACATCTCGCTTACCACGAGAGGACATAAACTCTCTTAAGGCACTAATAAATACTTCACGAGCAATCATGATAATAGCAGGAATAGCCACCAGCCAAGTTTGATAATCATGTACAATCATGACTAATGCGGCGACAACCATAAGCTTATCTGCCACGGGATCTATAAATGCACCAAATGCTGAGGATTGATTTAATTTCCTAGCTAGGTAACCATCTAAAATATCACTAACCGCTGCTAAGCAAAATACAGCAAAAGCGCCAAAATGGCTCCATGATAATGGCAAATAGTATACTATCAGGAAAATGGGGATCAAAATGATCCGAAATAATGTTATTTGATTAGGTAATGTCCACATAGTCTCTTACTTTTTCTACAAGCTTGATCTTAAGCGTTTTATTCTACACAGGTTAAGTAACTAGATATAGTTACTTATCATGCAAAACATCATAAATATTTTTCGCCAACATTTTACTAATACCGGGAACATTTTCTAATTCTGTCAGATCTGCATTTTTTACTTCTTGCATCCCCCCCAGAAAAGTTAATAAGGCTTGACGTTTTTTAGCACCAACTCCCTCTATATTTTCAAGGATTGATTTTTTACTTACCTTTTGTCTTTTTGCCCTATGTCCTGTTATAGCAAAACGATGTGATTCATCACGAATATGTTGCACTAAATGAAGCGCCGGTGATGTCTCAGGAAGTGATATCAATTGATGGGAACCTGCTAAAATGAGTGTTTCCAATCCCGGTTTACGTGACTCTCCTTTTGCAACACCAACAAGTAAAGGAACTCTATCCAAATCTTGTTTCGAAGTTAACTCAGCAAAAAAATCTTCTGCTTTGGCTAATTGACCTTTACCCCCATCGATAAACACAATATCAGGCAATTTTTTTAACGACTCCGTATCTTTTGCTTTAAGTTTTCCGTAACGTTTATTTAATGCAAAGGCCATTGCTGCATAATCATCTCCAGGGGTGATACCGTGAACATTGTAACGACGGTAATCTGATTTCACTGGCCCTTCTTGATTAAAAACAACGTTTGAAGCTATCGTTTGTTGCCCCATTGTATGGCTGATATCAAAACACTCAATTCGATTGATACCATTAGAAAGCTCAAACACATCATTTAAGGCAACAAAACGCGCTTGCATTGACTCTTTATGGCTATTACGTGTAACCAATGCTGTTTGGGCGTTTGTTGTGGCAAGCTTTAAATACTGCCTACGCTCTGAACGACTTTTAGTGGAAATTTTAACATCATGTTCAGCCTGATTAGAAAGTAAAGACGCGAGTTCATTTACTTGTTCAAAAGTATGCATAACAACAATTTCTTTCGGTATGTTTCCTTCACTCACCCCTTCACCTAAAGCACTTCCTAAGTAATGCTGCCCAATAAAGGCTTGGATAATTTCTTCGTCGCTAGTTTCACTGGGTACTACAGGAAAATAGCTTTTGCTTCCGAGTATTTTATGATCACGAATCATCAGTAAATGAACACAAGCTTGTGACTTAATTCGATACAGGCCAATAACATCCATTTCAGCCGCGACACCACTCACATATTGTTGTTGTTGAACTTTACGCAGCGTAGTAATTTGATCACGACATTTAGCAGCAAGTTCAAAGTTTAATTGAGAGCTTGCAAACTCCATCCGAGTCACTAATTGCTCAATAACCATTGAGCTCTTACCTTTCAAAAATAGCTTCGCTAAAGCGACTTGCTCTTCATAATCTGTATTTGATTTTTCTTCTACACAAGGCGCTAAACAGCGCCCTAATTGATGCTGTAAACAAGGGCGTGTTCTTGCTCTGTAATAACTATCTTCACATTGACGGATTGGAAATATTTTTTGCATTAACCGTAAGCTTTCCCAAACAGCTCCTACGCTAGGGTATGGCCCAAAATAATCTCCTTTAATACGCTTCCCACCACGGTGCAAACCTAATTTAGGATGTTTATGATCTGTAATTAATAAGTAAGGATATGATTTATCGTCTCGTAATAAAATATTATATTTGGGCTGATATTTTTTAATATAATTATTTTCAAGAATCAACGCCTCCCCTTCCGTATGAGTGACGGTAACATCAATAGCGCAGATTTGCTTAACGAGTGCTCGGGTTTTTACGGAGTCAACATCTTGGCGAAAGTAACTGGCAAGGCGTTGTTTAAGTTGTTTAGCTTTTCCTACATAAATAACCGTTTGTTCGTGGTTATACATGCGATATACGCCGGCCTGTTCAGTAACAGAGTGTAAGAAGGCTTCATGGTCAAAGCTTGAGGAGCCTTCAGTAGTATTAGTACCAGACAAAATTATAACTTTTCTGTGTTTATCATACAGTGACGAATAGCCAAGTGGGTTAATTCTACGTCATTACTAACGCCTAATTTTTCAAACATTCGATAACGATAACTATTGATTGTTTTAGTACTTAGATGTAAATGCACGGATATATCAGGAACTTTTTCACCCCGAGTGATCATCAGCATTATTTGCAGTTCTCTATCTGACAATGAAGTAAAAGGCGTTTCTTCTGCTGATTTAAACTGGCTTAATGCCATTTGTTGAGCTATTTTTGCAGGTAAATAACGTTGGCCACTATTTACGGCTCTTATCGCATTCACCATTTCATTTGGCGGAGTTCCTTTTGTTAAATAACCCGCAGCCCCTATTTGCATGACTTTTGTTGGAAATGGCTCTTCAGTATGCACAGTAAGTACAATAATTTTTGCATCAGGAATCAATCTTAAGATTTTTTTAGTTGCTTCTAACCCGCCCATACCTGGCATTTCCATATCCATTAATATAACACTGGGTTCGGTATGGCGACAAAATTTGATAGCTTCTTCACCGGTTTCACATTCATTAATGACGTTAAAGCCTTTCACTTCCGCCAATATTTTACTAATGCCGGTTCGTACCAATTCATGGTCATCAACCAATAATATATTTATCAATTTAATTGCCTTAAATGACTTTAATAGAGCTTGGTAGCAAGCTTAAAATTAGAAACCACACCAATGCCTAATAGGCTGGTGAGTATAAGTAAAGCGACTTTTTTGTTCAATCGTTTTTCTGCATTAATAGGCTAGTGTTTATAACTCATTATTTTTTAACCAGCTATTTAATAACCCTATTTGACCATTTTTGTATGCCGCATAAGTTAAACGAACCGCATTACTTAAGATGATACTATCAGACCAATTTGTTTGTTCTGATATTAATTGATAACAAACTTTAGCTTCTGGTGATAAATAACCACGCATTTCTTGTTTGCCACGTTCTTTTTGTCGTTCACGATATTTTTTCTGCTTTTCGGCATTTGTCATTGCCTTTTTTTTATTTTTTATCGGTTCATCCATCTTATTCTCAATGCATCTAGTCTACTATTCACTTGCTAATGGTCACTATGTTACTCTGCCCGTTTAATTTTGCAATACGCTGTTAGCCTATACTTGCAAAAGAAAACTTTACTTTTATCGTGAAAATCTACATTTTTTTACTGTTCGGAGTTGTTTAGTGTACAAGTGTTCGCTAAAGTAGCGTCCTAGATATTTATAATATGATTTTTATTAGGTCACTATATGAGTGATTTTTCTAATAAAAACTTTTTTATTAGCTTACTTTTATAGGCAATACAGTTATGGCAATGGCACCACAAAATTCATACAGCAAAGAAGATTTGATTAAAGCAGGTACTGGCGAAATGTTTGGTGAAGGAAATTCTCAGCTTCCTTCAGATAACATGTTAATGATGGATCGCATACTTACTATAACCGAGGAAGGCGGAGATAACGGTAAAGGTTATATTATTGCTGAGTTAGATATTAATCCAGATTTATGGTTTTTTGATTGCCACTTTAAAGGTGATCCTGTAATGCCAGGCTGTTTAGGCCTAGATGCAATGTGGCAGTTAGTTGGCTTTTTCTTAGCATGGACTGGTGGTCCAGGCCGTGGTCGTGCATTAGGTGTAGGCGAAGTTAAATTTACCGGACAAATTTTACCAACAGACAAAAAAGTTACTTTTAAAATAGACTTTAAACGCGTTATTAAGCGTAAATTATATATGGGTCTTGCCGATGGTACCGTTAGCGTTGATGGACGTGAAATTTATACTGCGAAAGATTTAAAAGTAGGTTTGTTTACTGATACAACAAAATTCTAATCAGTAATTAGCTTCAAAGTATATATCCTACATTTTAGCTCCAGATAATATAAGCCCAGCAAATGCTGGGCTTATTTATATCTTCAAAACATTAATAAATAAATCACTTTGTTGATATTTATTTTTGTTTATTTGTATAGACCTTGCTGTCTATATTCTATGGCTTCACGCCAACCACCTAACCACTGTGATTTGATTATGCTACTTTGGTAAGGGCAATGTTCTTTTGAACGTCCGGATATACCTGCTTGGTATCCTCGTGTATGAGCCCTATCTTGGCGGTCTCGTTTTTGCCTGTTCATCATTAATGCACGCTCCTTTTATTATCTTTAACATTCTAAAATCTAGTTAATGAATAGAAAAAATACAATAATTAAATACGGCTATTTATCAAAAATTAATTAACTATTTGATTGATGGAGAAATTTAATTTTGATAAAAACGAAAAAAGCACCGTCAAGGTGCTTTTAATAAAATAAAGTCTCTAAGAAAAAAGTTTACTTCAACAATTTACGTCGTATACCTAATAGTGAAAACAGTACTAACAATGAGCCAAAACTAAAACTTGCTCCCTGACGTATTACTTTACCTTCTTCTTCTGCAGTACATATTTCTCCATCATCAGGTACTAGCTCAAGGCTAATAGCACGCACTACATCTTCAGTTAAAGGATTACCCGTTTCATCTAGCATAGGTTCACCTTTAGCATCAAGACGATTAGCTTTTATCACCGCTGTAGCAGAAATAATACCGTTATCATTAATGCCTCGAGCCTCAATAATATCGGTTGTTAAGCGATCTGCACATGGAATAAGTTCATTCAAATTACTAAAGAGATCATCATTCATGTCATAAACAAATGCGGCAGTTCTTCTAGGATTACTGGTACTTTCATTATGCGTTTCAACTTCTCCCTCACCCACAATAAGGCCATTATTGTTTATCGCACGGGCTGTACTATCTGAGCCAGTAAAGAAATCATCTGGGTATACCATTTCTATCGCTGCTGTTGGCACCGTTGTATCAACATAAAAAAACTTCTGTACGGCTTTACCACTTATTGCTTTAGTAATATGTCCCACTGCAATGCCATCATCATTTATATCGTAAGCACGAGAGCTCGCTTTATTAGTATGGTCACCCGTAAGATCAATCACCTCACCGTCTTTATAAACAACAGCATAGCTATATGAACTGCTTTCGTCTTCCGATGGGCTTGTTTCAGTTTCATCATTCCAACCACCGGCATAACCAACCGCAACACCACTTGCATTGACAGCTAATGCATAACTTGAATGCGGACGTTCATCATCTTCATGAGGTTCAACTAACAAACCTAATTGTTCTACAACAGGGTTACCACTTGGGTCTAATGTCGCTTTAAACGCCATGTTATGGTAGACAAGCACTGACGACTGTAACTTAACTTGCGCTAAACAAGCATCAAAAGGTAAGTCGTCTAAAACATCTGGATCTGCGCAGCCACCCGTCTCATCTTCAATTATCTCTTTGTAAGATTGCGTTAATTGATAACTGCTGTAACCTACGGCAATACCTGCTTCATTAACGTCTAAAACAGCAGATTCACCGCCACCGTATTCAGTTTCAAAAGGAACAACTTGATGTACTTGTGTACCTTGGTCATAGGAGAAAAAACCTCTAATGCCATGCTCTCTAAGCCAATAAGTGTGTTCATCACCATCTGAGTCAGTGAAAGTATCACTCGGTAAATAAGGTGCTGTTGCCGTACCATATGAAATTCCACCATTAGTAATTCCACTTACAATATCAATGGTTGAACGAGTAAGTTCATCTGAACCTTCAAAAGTTTCATCCCACAAATTATAATCTTCAGTGATACCACCAATGTTAGTCATGGCAAGCGTATCACCGACTTTCTGATACTCTATATTCAGCCCTTGACCTGATGACGTGTCTTGTAACCAGCGTATAACCCAAGCTAAATCATTTGCCGTTGGATCTCCAGCGAGTAAAGCATCAAGGTCTTCAATAAAGCTTAATGCATGCACGCTTTCATAACGCAGAAGCGCATAAGTAAATATATCAGCAAAGTCATCATCATCAAAATATTGAAATTGAACAGGAAAGTTATATAGGCTACTGCCTGATATAGCCATATCACCAGAGTCATTTTGCTGCTGAGCATAAGTGTACTTTAGCTTGCTTGCTGCACCTGTATCAATTATTTGATAAGTAGCAGCATTTACATTATGAATAAAACCTATGCTTAGCGCACTACTAACGCTTAAAGCGATTATATTTTTTACTATTTTGCTCATTTTACTACTTAACTCTTCTTTATTTTTTGTCGGACAAAGTTCCAACCTATATTTATTAAAGCTCATCTAACTCTTGCCATCTTGTGTACACGAGGTCGAGTTTTGACTCATTTTCACCAAGCTGGTTCAATATTTTTTTAGTATATTGCTCATCTTTGCTAAAAAAGTCACTTTGATTCACTTTTTCTTGTAAATCAGCAATTTCATTTTCTAGGTTATCTATTATTTCAGGTAGTTCCGCTAGCTCTTTAGTTTCTTTGAAAGATAACTTTTTTTTACCTGCCTTTACGACTTCTTTATTCGGCGCCGGCGCTTTACTTTGTTGCGTTACTTTTTTCTGCTCTGCAGACACTTGTTGTTGACGTTGCTCTTCTTTTAATACTAAGTAACTGTCAACATCATCATAGCCACCAACAATTTGATTAATACGCCCTGTGCCATCAAAATAAAGACAAGTATTTACACAATTATTAACAAAATCACGATCATGGCTGACTAAAATAACCGTTCCTGAGTAATTTGCAACTACTTCTTCTAGTAGCTCTAATGTTTCTATATCTAAATCATTAGTTGGCTCATCGAGAATCAATAAATTACTCGGGCGCAAAAATAACCGTGCCAATAATAAACGGTTTTTTTCACCACCTGATAATGCTTTAACGGGTGTACGTGCTCGTTTAGGACTAAAAAGGAAGTCTTGCAAATAACCTAAGACGTGACGCGATCTACCATTAACCATCACTTCTTGTTTACCTTCACCAACAATCTCTTGTACTGTTTGGTTTAAATCTAATGCTTCTCTGTGTTGATCAAAATAGGCAACTTCAAGGTTTACCCCAGAGCGCATTTCACCGCTAGTTTGCTTAAGCTTTTCCATAATAAGCTTAATTAAGGTCGATTTACCGGTACCATTAGCCCCAATTAGCGCCAAACGATCGTTACGTGAAATCAGTAAGTTAAGCTTATCTATAACAACTTTATCATCGAAAGCCACGGTAACATCTTTTGCTTCAAATACGAGTTTACCCGAGCGATCACCCTGAGTGATATTCATCGTACTTTGATTACGCACCTCTCGGCGAGCTTTACGTTCTAAACGTAATTTTTCAAGCGATCTAACTCTGCCTTCATTACGTGTGCGACGCGCTTTGATCCCTTGACGAATCCAAACTTCTTCTTCAGCAAGGCGTTTATCAAACAAAGCATTTTGTTGTTCTTCTACTTGTAAGTCGTGCTGTTTT
The DNA here is from genome assembly GCA_034111385.1 of Colwellia sp. Taxonomy (GTDB): domain Bacteria; phylum Pseudomonadota; class Gammaproteobacteria; order Enterobacterales; family Alteromonadaceae; genus Colwellia. Next base: position 10,851 of record JAWUXK010000021.1, read on the forward strand.
TGCTCGATATACAAGTCATAATCACCGGGGTAACTTTTCAATTGGCCGCGATCAAGATCTAATATACGGGTTGATAATCCACGAATAAACGCCCTATCATGGCTAATAAAAATAATAGTGCCGGCAAAGTCTTTTAAGAATTTTTCTAACCATAAAACACTGGCGATATCTAAATGGTTAGTCGGCTCATCTAGTAATAAAATATCAGGATTCGTTACCAATGCTTTAGCTAATGCAACTTTACGTAACCAACCACCTGATAGATCTGAAATTTTCGCATCACCGTCTAGCGATAGTGTACTCATCACCTGCTCAATACGTTGTTCATCTTGCCAAGCATTAGCTTGCTCTAACTCATCTTGGACTTTAGCTAACTTATTCAGATTTTTTTCACTGGGATCTTCACCAATGATGTGAATTAAACTGTGGTAGCGAGTAATAAGATCGGCATTTTCTTTTACTCCTTGGGCAACATAATCAAATACATTAACATCTGAAGATTCAGGCGGATCTTGCTCTAACATCGCCATTAACATAGTGCTTGATTTCAATATTTGACCGTCATCTAGGTTTTGAAAACCCATCAACACTTTCATCAAAGTAGACTTACCAGCACCATTTCGCCCTACTAAACAGATACGTTCACCTGTTTGTACACTTAAGTCTGCTTTATCTAAAATTTTATCAGTGCCAAAGGCTAGTTCGCCATTAGCAATTCTTAATAATTCCATCGGTTATTTAAACTCACTTTTTTAATTCGCGATTATTTTTCATTCGCTACTAACTGAGCAACTTGTTCTGCAGAGAAAGGCCAAAATAGCTTTTTATTTTCATCTGAAGTGTCACTTAGTTTTTCTAATACTGGAATATGTACGCCATAAAGCTCAACTAAACTTTTAGTCTCGTGGGCGACATTTGGTTCATCAACAATATCAATTTCATTTAATTGCTCATGCGTTAATACGGTTAAACAAATAGCCAGTGCTTGTTCACACAAATGACAACCGTCACTGCCGTATAAAATAAACTCTTTCTCTTTCATACTAAATTTTCACGTCTTACTGTTCAATATCAGGTTATTTTCTCGTAATAGACCAGCTATTATGAATGTGCTTGTTACGGGCGAAATCTTTATCTCTCGTCACATCAGACATGGGTTTTGCTTGTAAGCCAAGGTTTTCCATCGCATCAAAATCCATTTTAAAATTACGCTTATTATTAGTGAAAAATATTTCACCGCCATCTGCTAACGATTTCAATGCATCAGTAATTAATGTTACGTGGTCACGCTGTACATCAAAACTGTCTTCCATACGTTTAGAGTTTGAAAAAGTTGGCGGATCAATAAAAACGATATCGAAAGGTGTAGTATTCTTTTTCAGCCAATCTAAGCAGTCCGCTTGAATAAATTGATATTTATGACCATTAATTTTGTTCAAAGCAAAATTGTCTTGTGCCCAATTAAGGTAGGTATTTGACATATCCACTGTCGTTATCGAACTTGCCCCATGCAATGCTGCTTGAACAGATACCGAACCAGTATAGGCAAATAAATTTAATAAACTTTTATTTTTTGCTTTTTTAGCAATGATCTGTCTTGTTTTTCGGTGATCCAAAAACAAACCAGTATCAAGGTAGTCCCATAAATTAATTTTAAACAACGCACCATGTTCATTCATCGTGATTGATTGTTTAGACTTATCAACCCGTTCATATTGGTTTTTGCCTTTTTGTTTGGCGCGTGTTTTTAATACCACTTTATCGGTTGGTACATTCAGTACTTTAGGTGCCCAATAAATGACTTCTTGTAATCGTTTAGTCGCTTTTTGCTCATCGATAGTTTTCGGTGCTGCGTATTCTTGAATAACTAAATACTCCCCATAAATATCAATAGCAACATTGTATTCGGGAATATCAGCATCGTATAAACGATAACAATCGATCTGGTTTGATTTAAGCCAACCTTTTAACGCTTTACCGTTTTTCTTCAAGCGGTTGGCAAAAGCGCTATCTTGCTCGGCAAAAGATGATTCTGGGTTAACGGCATCTTTTGCTAACTGCTTTGAATCAACATTATATAGTGCTAATTGACAATCTAATGGTCCATTTTTAAATTTATAACGCTTAAAACTTGATAATTTAAGCATTGAAAGCAGTTCAACATTGGCTGTTAATATAGCCACGCGCCAATCGATAAATTGGCTTTTAAGTTTTTGACCAAATAAAACGAAATTTTCTACCAGTTCTGGTAACTCACCTATACGTTCACCATAAGGAGGATTAAATAGAATAGTCCCCGCCTGCCCGTAAACATTATTCATGTCATTGGTGTTTTGGCATTTAAACTCAATAAAACGTTGTACATTTGCATTTCGGGCATTTTGTTGGGCCGTTTTTAAAACACGTCCATCTATATCGATACCAAACACTTTTAGACTACTAATTTTTGCTTTTTCTAGCGTATTTTCAGAATCATCTATCGCTTGATTTAATTGTGCTTGCCATAATTCGTCGTCATGCTTTAACCATGATTCAAATCCCCAAGAAGCTCGATAAATACTTGGCGCTTGCTTAGTGGCCATCGCAATGGCTTCAATTAAGATTGTGCCAGAGCCACACATAGGATCGACTAACGGCTTACTTGTATCTGCCAACCAACCAGAACGAATAATTAACGCTGCGGCCAAGTTTTCTTTTAAAGGCGCTGCACCGCTATGTTCACGATAACCACGCTGAAATAATCCCCGACCAGAAAAATCTAAATAAATGCTGACATGATCCCTAAGCAAACGCGCTTGAAAGCTTATTTGTGGTGATTTTTTATCTACGTTAGGTCGCTCAAGACCTTGCTCTCTAAACTGATCAACAATGGCATCTTTTATGGTTAAGCCACCAAACTGGCTATTACGGATTTCTTCACTGTAGCCAACAAAATCAATAGCAAATGTCGTCTCACTAGTAAAATGTTCAGCCCAGTTAATCGTACTTGCGGCTTTAAATAATGCATCTTTATTTTGTGCTTCACCTTCACCCAGCTTTAGCATCACCCGTGTTGCAAGGCGTGTCCATACACTTATTTTGTAACCCAGAGCCATTGAAGCACTAAAATAAACCCCTTCCGGTTTTTGTACTACTTGTTCACCCCCAAGTTCTTTAATTTCATCGGCGAGTAAAACCTCAATACCTGGCGAGGTTAAGGCTAAAAAAGATAGCATGTCTTCTTGCATTGTTTAATCCTAAAAATTGTTCCCAAGGAACAGATGGCGGCAATTATAACCAAACTAGTGCCACACATAAACAAAAGTTAACCATTGATAATAAACACTGATGAAATAGCATGTAAATCGGCCATAACGAATAACATTTAATCGAATAGCCATTTAATTGAAGAAAGCACTTGCATTATCTTAGTGCTATCCTTACTATACGCATCGATTTCAAGGAGACATTTTGGAGTCATTCTTACAATATGAATTAAAACTATTGTGGCTTACCTAATTTATTAGGTCATTCGGACGCGGGATGGAGCAGCCTGGTAGCTCGTCGGGCTCATAACCCGAAGGTCGTAGGTTCAAATCCTGCTCCCGCAACCAATTCTTTGATTTAATTAAGTTTTATTAAAATGTATATGTTAAATCAAAAAACATCTTTTCTATAGCTAAAACCAACTCTATATTTACATAAAAACATAACCTTTTGATAAATAAAGATAATGTGAACATCACAATTCTGACTGTTACTTTATAAAAGCCAAAATCCCTCTTGTGTCCATTTCGTGACCAATTCAATGACACGGCTAATTATTCTAATTTCAAAAAAAGTAACTTTTATCTAAATTTCGACCTTCGCCCAAATTAAATACTTGAAGTATTCTCAAGTAAATGACACGAAAATCGGTGTCTTTATTATACATCAACCGATCTTAATTGATAATATTTAGACACGGAAACAATCAAGTACCCTATTGATATTAAATGTAAATTTGTGTTCAGGAAGTTTAAACACGACACAGCTTGTTCGTGTCTTTTTCATACTTTTAACTATTTTATATTATACCATTTTTGGCAGAGCTCAATAATACCAATTTAAATAATGATTAGATCAATTTAACCTCTTTAATATCCAAAACAAAAGTATTCCAAGCACAAGGTTATTGCTCAACAATATCTTCAGATCCTTGAATGTTAGATTTGATAAACAACTTTGCCTAAGCCATTTCCACACCTGCTCGATTTGATTTAGCTATGGAGAATACGCTGAAAGTTTTATCAGCATTACATCAACCAAAGATACTGCTATTTTCTAAGCTACCTGTGCGGCAGTGAATAACTTTTTGTACCTCTACCCATTTCGTTGGATTTCTAAGCTGCCTGTGCAGCAGTGAACGACCAGTATTTACGTTTGCTATTGGCTATAGCTTTTAGATCGCTAGGTGATAAGTCCTTCATCTTTATGCTCCCTTTAACCAAATAATTGTATGGTTAATGTATTATCCTTTTTGGGGTTCAACAACACTGTGATTTAACACACGTAAAGTCACTTTACGTGTTTCCTAAAAATCATGAGGCAAATATTGCGATATATTTTTCCTACATTCTTGTGTTAACACTATTTGCTGCTGTTCTGGGGTATTTTTATAGCTGTCAATTCTAAGGCGGCGCAGTAAATAATTTACAAACGCTGCTCGGGTTGTTATCACTTTTTTCCCCTCTTTCATTTGAAAATCTTGCTCTATAATTTCTTTTTGTTCTTTATTGAATCTAGGATCCGCTTCAATAACAACGTCAACATTTGTATTCCATACATGGTCATCTTTGCTAAGATATGTAGCTTTTCCCTCATTTATTGCTTCACCGTTAAACCTTGATAATGTGAAGTCTCTAAACGCTTGGTTTTTATTACAGTAAGCTCTTACGTGCCAGCGTAAACCATCAAAAATTAAAGCGTGTGGCTGAATAATTCGGTCAAGATAGTTAGGTGAAGACAACGATATATAACCAATATCAATAGCCAGCTTGTTTCTAATTGCTTTTAATATTGGTCTTACTTGAACAGGGTTAATATTACGCAGTGGAGCTGAAACTTCATAACAAATGTCTAACATATTGATCTCATTTTCACTTTCTAATACAATATTTAAATAATTACTAAATTGGCATAAATATTCGCTTTCAGAAAAATAATCGATAAATTTTTGTGTAGGCATATAAGCTTTATTAGATGCGTTGTACTGTAAATAGCGTGGCGCGTATTCACGGTATTGTTTTAATGTTGTGCTTGAGGCTTGACGCGTTAATGAAAACTTATCAGATATGTGCGTTGAGTTTATTTCCCCTTCCCATCCTACTACTTGCTCAATAAAACGATAACGTTCATTCATTTCTTTGTGCATAGTATTTATAATTGCCCTATCTGTTTTATATAAATTGCTAAATCTTTTAGCCTTGATTCATGTTCTCTATATCTCTATAGCCTAACCAGGTATATAAGGTATTCATTCGCAGTTTATTCTAAATTTAATGATTAATAGGAACTTACATTACATTAAATAATATTTATTACTATCCCTACTATTGGTAAATATCACTTAAAAAGATTTCTAAAGCACTCTCCCACTCTTGGTAATCACCAAAATCAATAATATCAATGCGACAATCAACCCAACTAATCAATGCTTCAAAATTGTTATTCTTTAAACCATTACAGAGAACAAGTACTAATTGTGTATCACTGGCATTGATTCTAAATCGACTAGCTAGGTGAGAAGTAATTATTAGAACTTGCTTTCGACGCTTCTGTTTTTCTTGTTCTGATGAACAAAAGTCAGTAATACGACTACTAATGTTATTAGTTTGTCTTTCATCCGAACTTGAAGTGTTTTTTTTCATAATCTCCCCTCCTCACCAGTACCAATATTAAGATTTTTTTGTAATAGCTTTTCAAAAGCACTTCCATCTTTTCGAGTTAAATTAGGTACAAACCTTGAGTAAACTTTAAAAAGCATTTCAGTACTAGCATGTCCCATTTGCTTAGCTATCCACTCAGGTGACTCACCTGAGGCTAACCATAAAGTAGCGGTTGTATGGCGAGATTGATAAGGACGGCGTTTTTCTATTCCTAACCGAGCTAATAACGGATACCAAACTCTTTTAGTTATATTGTTATGATCTAATGCTTCTCCTTTAGCGTTACAAAAAACAAAATCAGACACAGTACCAGTGGATTTAAATTGAGACTTCAAAGCTATAAAGACGGCTTCACTCATATCAATGTCTCGCTGTGATGAATCATTTTTTGTGTAGTCTTCATGTCCTAAAACAATCGTTTCTCTTACTTTAATAATACGGTGTTCAAAATCTACATATTTCCATTTTAACCCATCAATTTCACCCGTTCTCATCCCAGTAAATAGTCGTGTCGTGTAATAATTTTTATAATCGGGTCTAACTAAAGTGATAATTGAATTAACTTCAGATAGGTTAAAAGGCTGAATATCTGTTTTCGGGGTCTTCAGCGCTTTTATTTTGTAATAAGGTGAAATAAAACCATAACGATCTGATGCTTCATCAAAAATCCGTTTTAAAGGATCCATAATTTTATTAATACGATTGTTCGACAAAGATATTCTGCCTGATCTTCCAGGAAGTTTTGCAATCAGAGTCCTAAACTTGATGATGTCTACTCGGCTTAGCTGGCCTACTTCATAATCACCAAAATATGGTAAATAATGCTTGTTGATAATACTTGTAATGTTCATCAAATGAGACTTACGCCATGATAGTTTATTTTCCTCAACCCATTCGAACACAAACTTTGAAAATAATGGGGTAAATACATTTACGACATTAGTACTACTCAACGCATTTTGATTTTCTAACACCTGTATTTTTTCAAGATTACTGCTATTAGGGAAATATTGACCATAACTAAAGGCCCCTGTTAAAATTTCAGCCTCCATTTTATTAAGCTGTTTTTCTAATTTTTTACGGTTTGTTTTATTATCAGTAAACTGTGTTTGCTCACGACAACGAATATTTAAATATGTAAAATTAAAGAACAGCTTATTCGTGTCCTTTCTAACAGAAATACTAGCCATTATGCTGCTTCCTCTGAAGTATTAAATGGCATGGCAATAGAGTCATTCATCAAGCTAAGCATATCCTTTTCAATGTTTTCCCAAATGAAAAGGATTTTTCTCCGACCAAATGGACGAATATAATGCGTACCTTCAAATAAACAAGAATCAATCAATTCATTTCGAATCGTTCTAGTGTTGTAATGGATTTTCTCAGCTAGCTGCTCTGTGGTTAAATATGTGTTATTCATGGTGAACCTCATGTATTATAAAATAACTAATTAAACAATTTAATACCTACAGAAGGGATTGTACACCCATAAATACCTACTGCAAGTATTTTTTACTTATTTATACAATTAATTACCTTAAACATGATTAAATGCCATCTATCAACCCTATTGGGTCAGAAAAAATTAAAGGTTGCTGAAGTAGCCAGAGACACTGGGGTCAATAAAAACACCCTGCATCGTTTATATAATGAAACAGCTACGCGAGTAGATATGGAAGTTATTGAGAAGCTTTGTTTATACTTAGATATAAGTATTAGTGAGTTGTTTTCTATAGAGGTAGAAAAAGACGATTAGTCAGTTATATGGCAACTACACATGAAATGGCCCCCGACAGAATTAGAACTGGGGAGCATATATCCCGAAAAACTCATTGACCAAAAGTAGTAAATTAGCCGACTGGTAATCCGCCTCTGGCTGTTTTTCTATTCTATGGGTACTATTGTAGAAAATAACGTGTGACTGTGCCACCTAATTGCATCGACTATGGCCATTCAATTACATACAGCGTTGCCACTTAACAAATGACAAATATTCTATAAAGCAGTCATTAGATTGATTATACGAAAGGGCCGCTTGGGCTAACTGCGGAAGGTTTGGTGTTGAGACAAACAGTTTCCGCTTAGCGCACTTTTTCGACCTCTAATGAACCTCACCATCTGGTTCAATATTATGTAAATTATTTTCATCTTTGGCTATGAATCCGTCCTTAATTTTTTGTCTTGCCATTGATTCGCCTAATTTGAATTTTAAGTCTTCCCACTCATCTCCAAAGCCTTTAATAAAATCATCAACAAATAACTCAAGCTCCTCTTCAGTATATGGCGCCTTACGGTCATTAGCTGGGTTTACC
>JAWUXK010000022.1:0-54549 GCA_034111385.1 Colwellia sp.
GTAACGGTTAGCAATTGCTACCCATGGATCTTCGCCTAACTGCTTCATACCTAGAGATACACGAGTACGCTCACGGTCGAATTTCAATACTTTAACTTGGATTTCATCACCAACATTTACGATTTCACTTGGGTGCTTAACGCGTTTCCAAGCCATATCTGTGATGTGAAGTAGGCCATCAATACCGCCTAAGTCTACGAATGCACCGTAGTCAGTAAGGTTCTTAACGATACCTTTAACTTCTTGGCCTTCCGCTAATGACTCTAGTAATTCATCACGTTCTGCACTGCCTTCAGCTTCGATAACAGCACGACGTGAAACAACTACGTTATTACGCTTTTGATCAAGCTTAATAACTTTAAATTCTAAAGGTTTACCTTCAAGGTGAGCAGTGTCACGTACTGGACGTACATCTACTAATGAACCCGGTAAGAAAGCACGAATATCGCTAACTTCAACCGTGAAACCACCTTTAACTTTACCGTTGATAACACCGATAACAGTTTCTTTTTCTTCATATGCTTTTTCAAGCACTTGCCACGCTTCATGACGCTTAGCATCATCACGTGAAAGAACAGTTTCACCGAAACCATCGTCTGTCGCTTTAAGTGATACGTCAACTTGATCGCCAACAACAACTTCTACTTCACCAGTAGCGTTTTTGAATTGATCAATTGAGATAACACTCTCAGATTTAAGGCCTGCATCAACAATAACATTGTCTTTGTTAACGGCAACGATAGTGCCTTTGATAATTGAACCAGGGCGTGTTTCGATTTCTTTTAAACTTTCTTCAAAAAGTTGCGCAAAATTTTCAGTCATAACTTGTTTATAAACTCAGCTATTAATCCAGTCGACTTCATGTCTCATGGGGTTGTTAAAGTAGCTTCGGTACATCCTTGACGTAAGCTTTAGTTAATTTACCTAATAAATAAAAGGTAAGATTTATGTTAATTTTCCATTCGCAAATGAAAGGACTTTATTGACCACTCCTTGTATGGAAAGGTCAGTAGAATCAACGATTAACGCTCCTTCTGCAGGAACAAGCGGAGCAACTTCTCGGTTACTATCTCGCTCATCTCGTTGACGTATGTCATCCAAAAGGCGCCCGATTTTAACATCAAACCCTTTCTCTTTCAACTGATTATATCGTCTCTGTGCACGTTCTTCTGCACTTGCCGTTAGGAATACCTTTACAGGAGCATTGGAAAAAACGACGGTTCCCATATCCCGGCCATCGGCAACCAAACCTGGTGTTACACAAAAAGCTCGTTGACGGCGTAATAAAGCCTCACGTACACGTGGAAATGCAGCAACTTTTGACGCTAACGCTCCAACCTCTTCGCTTCGAATGGTTTTGGTAACATCTTCACCTTCTAAAATTATTTTTCCTTCACCGTCACTAGTAATTTCAAATTGCACATCTAAGTGTGCGGCCATAGGAATAAGTGGCTCTTCATTATCAATACTCACTTGATGATATTGAGCTGCCACCGCAAGAACGCGGTAAATAGCACCGCTGTCAAGTAAGTGCCAACCTAATTGTTCTGCTACAAGTCTGGCAACGGTTCCCTTGCCTGCCCCACTAGGACCATCTATCGTGATGACTGGAACGCTTTCCTGCATACATATCTCTCCTTATGTAAAAATCGGCGGGATTATACGGGATTTATATCTCAAAATCGCCTAAAAAATTATTATCTGACATATTTAGCTAGAAACTTGCGCTAACTTATCAAAATAATCAGGAAATGTTTTCGCTGTACATTTAGGATCATTTATCGTGACAGATGTTTCACCTAAGGCCACAAGAGAAAAACACATCGCAACTCGATGATCGTTGTATGTATCTATTTCAGCATGTTTTAATGATTTTGGCGGAGTAATCGAAATATAGTCCTCTCCTTCTACAACTTCTGCTCCAACCTTTCTGAGTTCTGTTGCCATCGCTGACAATCTATCAGTTTCTTTTACTCGCCAATTATAGATATTTCTGATAGTAGTTGTGCCTTCAGCAAACAGTGCAGTTGTCGCAATAGTCATCGCTGCATCAGGTATATGGTTCATATCCATATCAACCGCAGTAAGCGCTTTACCTACAACAGTGATTGACTCATCACCCCAAGTCACTTCTGCACCCATTTTCTCCAGAACATCCGCAAAATGTTTGTCACCTTGAACACTTAACTTTCCAACACCATGAACCGTAATTTCTCCCCCTTTAATCGCGCCAGCGGCCAAAAAGTAGGAAGCGGACGAGGCATCACCCTCTACCATATATTTTTCAACAGATTGGTAGGATTGATTACCTATAACCGTAAAGGATTGATAGTCGTTATTTTGTACTTCAACACCGAATCGACTCATTATATTAAGTGTTATATCAATGTAAGGTTTAGAGACTAGCTCACCTTCAATTTTAATATTAGTATCTGTTTTTAATAAAGGTGCAATCATCAATATAGCGGTTAAAAACTGGCTAGATATAGAGCCATCTATACTCACCGTACTACCTTTTAAGGCTTTACCTTTAATTTTTACGGGTGGGTAATCTTGGTTTTCTAAGTATTCGGTGTCAGCAGTAAGCTGTTTTAACGCATTGACCAAGTGACCTATTGGTCTCTCTTTCATTCTTGGTTCGCCGGTTAAGATGAACTCCCCTTCACTCGCAGCAAGTGCAGCACACAATGGGCGCATTGCTGTGCCAGCGTTGCCTAGATATAATTCTACGGGCTCATTAACGTCGAAAAAGCCATTATTTCCAATGACTGTACATTCGGTGCCACAATCACTTAAGGTATATTCAATTCCAAGAGTCGTTAGCGCATTTAACATATGTTCAATGTCTTCACTAACAAGTAAATTGGTTATTTTAGTTACCCCATTCGCTAACGCCGCAATTAATAAAGCACGATTAGATAAGCTTTTTGAGCCAGGTAAAAATACCTCACCATTAATTTTACTTATTGGGTTTAAAGTTAACTGTTCCATACTATCTAATGCCCTTTTCAAATTGTTGCATAAAACTAACAAGCGCTTCTACACCTTCCATTGGCATCGCATTGTATATACTTGCACGCATACCACCAACAATCCGGTGACCTTGAAGTGCCATTAAGCCTTGCTGTTCTGCTTGTGCTAAAAACTCTTCATTTAAACTTTCATCTTTAAGCCAAAATGGTATGTTCATTTTACTACGGTATTGTTTATCAATACTATTGGTGTACAGGTCACTGCTATCGATTGTTTTATATAACAAGTCAGCTTTTGCTTTATTTATTTCAGCAATCGCTTTTATTCCACCACCTTCTTTCAGCCATTGAAAAACTAAACCTGCTAAATACCAAGCATACGTTGGCGGAGTATTGTACATAGAATCATTTTCAGCACTGGTTTTGTAATTCATAATACAAGGGGTTGCTTGACGAGCATTACCTAATAAATCATCACGAACAATAACAATAGTTAAACCTGAAGGACCAATATTTTTTTGGGCTCCTGCGTAAATAAGACCAAACTTAGAGACGTCAATCTCGTGAGATAAAATGGTCGATGACATATCAGCAATTAAAGGAACACCATTAGTTCCTGGTATCTCATTAATTTCGATACCATCAACAGTTTCATTTGGACAATAATGTACATAAGCCGCGTCACTATTTAATGGCCATTTAGCATGATGAATCAGGCTAATTTCACCATTTTCATTTTCTTCACGTATATTAATACGGTTAATAGAGCCGAAATTTTCAGCTTCAATCGCCGCTATTTTTGACCAAGAGCCATTGATAATGTAGTCTGCTGACTTTCCTTGAGGTAATAAATTTAGTGGGACCGCTGAAAATTGACCTCGACCACCACCATGACAAAATAATACTTTATAATTATCAGGAATAACCATTAGCTCGCGTAAGTCTGCCTCTGCTTGAGCTGCCATTTTCATGTAGATTGTACTACGGTGGCTCAATTCCATCACAGAGCTACCCGTGTTATTCCAATTAATAAACTCTTCTTGGGCTTTTAGCATTACCGCTTTGGGTAACATTGCAGGTCCAGCACAAAAATTAAAAATTTCTGACATTTTCTAACTCTCAAATAAAATGATATTTATAATTAACCCAATAAAAAAAGGCGGTTATTAGCCGCCCTTTATTATTGTTGACGACACTTATTCTAGATCGTCATCTATCGAGCTTTCATCAACAGATTGTTGAGCACTCTGCTCTGGAGATGTGTTTTCTGGAGTAACTTCTCCTTCAACATTATCTTCCTCAATAACCTTTGGTTCTTCAACCTCATCAATACGCTGCAAAGCAACAACATGTTCACCTTCACTGGTACGAATTAAACGAACACCTTGGGTATTACGGCCAATAATACTCACTTCATTTACTCTAGTACGTACTAAAGTACCATTATCGGTAATTGCCATAATTTCATCAAGTTCATCAACTTGTACAGCCCCAACAACTTTGCCGTTACGCTCACTAACTTTAATAGAAACAACACCTTTAGTTGCTCTACTCTTCGCTGGGTATTCGATCAATTCAGTACGTTTACCAAAACCATTCTCAGTGATTGTTAATACTGGACCGTCATTTTTAGGTACAATTAATGAAACAACTTTTTGGTCACCTTCAAGCTTAATACCACGTACACCAGTACCTGTTCTGCCAATAGGTTTTAATGCCCAACGCTGTTCGCCAGTTTCAGGATCAAGTTTTATTTCACCTGTTTCGCTATCACGTACTTTCTCATTGAAACGAACAACTTTACCGGCATCAGAAAATAGCATGATGTCGTTGTTGCCATCAGTAATATCGACACCAATCAAGGTATCATCATCACGTAGATTAAGCGCGATAATACCGTTAGCTCTTTGGTTCTTATAAGCAGTTAACGCTGTTTTCTTCACTGTCCCTGATGCTGTTGCCATGATGATATACTTATCATCTGCATATTCGCGAACAGGTAAAATAGCCGTAATTCGTTCGTCATTTTCAAGTGGTAATATATTTACAATAGGACGACCACGAGCGGTACGACTTGCTAATGGTAGCTGATAGACTTTCAACCAATATAACTTACCGCGATTTGAGAAACATAAAATAGTATCGTGCGTATTAGCAATCAACAGGCGCTCAATGAAATCTTCTTCTTTCATCTTCGTTGCTGCTTTACCTTTACCGCCACGTTTTTGAGCTTGGTAATCTGAGAGTACCTGATATTTCACATAACCTTCATGAGAAAGCGTCACGACAACATCTTCTTCACAAATTAAGTCTTCTAATGATAGGTCATGAGAGGCATTGGTTATTTCTGTACGGCGATTATCACCGAACTCATCACGAATAGCTTCAAGCTCTTCACAAATGATTTCCATTAAACGAGCTGGTTCCGCAAGGATATGCATCAACTCTGCAATGATATCTAATAAACCTTTGTACTCTGCTAGAATTTTTTCATGTTCTAAACCAGTTAACTTATGTAAACGCAAATCTAAAATTGCTTGCGCTTGAACAGGAGTTAAATAATATTGATTTTCAAGAATACCGAATTCTGGCTCTAACCACTCTGGACGCGCTGCATCATTACCGGTAGCACTTAGCATGTCAGCAACAGCGCCTAAACTCCAACCACGTGAAATTAAGCCTTCTTTTGCTTCTGCAGGTGTTGGTGATGTCTTAATTAATTCAATAATAGGGTCTATATTTGCTAAAGCAATTGATAAACCTTCAAGTAAATGGGCACGCTCTCGCGCTTTTCTTAATTCAAAGATAGTACGTCGAGTGACGACTTCACGGCGATGTAACACAAATGCTTCTAACATTTCTTTTAAGTTAAATATTTTTGGTTGACCATTAGTCAGTGCCACCATATTCAAACCAAAAGATACTTGCATTTGTGTCAGTTTATAAAGGTTATTTAAAACAACCTCACCCACTTCACCACGCTTGACTTCAATAACCATTCGCATGCCGTCTTTATCAGACTCATCACGCAATGCTGAAATACCTTCAAGACGCTTTTCTTTAACAAGCTCAGCCATTTTTTCAATTAGGCGTGCTTTGTTAACTTGGTATGGTAATTCGTGTACAACAATAGTTTCTTTGCCAGTACTTTCATTCACTTCAATTTCAGCACGTGCTCGAATTTTTATTTTACCACGACCAGTACGATAAGCTTCTTCAATACCAGCACGACCACTAATGATACCCGCTGTAGGGAAATCAGGCCCTGGAATATGCGTTAATAATTCTTCAAAAGAAATATCATCGTTTGCAATAAGCGCTAAACAACCATTAACAACTTCAGTTAAATTATGTGGTGGTATATTAGTCGCCATACCTACCGCTATACCTGAACTACCATTTACAAGTAAATTAGGTATGCGCGTTGGCATAACGGCAGGAATATGCTCTGTTCCATCATAGTTAGGAACAAAATCAACCGTTTCTTTATCTAAATCGGCCAAAATTGAATGGGCAATTTTAGACATGCGAATTTCGGTATAACGCATTGCTGCTGCGCTATCACCATCAACCGAACCAAAGTTACCCTGACCATCTACTAGCATGTAGCGAAGGGAAAAAGGTTGTGCCATACGAACAATAGTATCGTAAACCGCAGTATCACCATGAGGATGATATTTACCGATAACATCACCAACCACACGGGCTGATTTTTTATAAGCCTTATTCCAATCATTACCTAACACATCCATCGCGAACAACACGCGGCGATGTACAGGTTTTAAACCATCTCGTACGTCAGGCAATGCACGCCCAACAATAACGCTCATGGCATAGTCTAGATAGGAAGTTTTTAACTCATCCTCAATATTTACTGGAACTATTTCTTTGGCCAGATCTGACATAAATAGATGTATCCCTTAACTTAAAACGTAACTATAAAATCACTTAGATTTTTATTATTATTTTTCATAACAAACATAAATCAACGCAGCATATTAGCATAGTTTTTGTTGATGCCAAACAGCTTTATTGAAGCGTTTTTTAGGTGTTTTTTTTCAGGAAAATAAAGCTTATAAAATGTGGTTATAAAGTAAGCTAATAAAACATTTATTGATCTATTTCATTACTTCTTACGCCGTTTATACTTTGTTTAAACAAAAGATTCGTTTAGAATTCTCTCATCCGAATTTCAACTAGATTAACTCATGCCTGAAAATAAAAGCGTACCTAATGTAAATGAAGAAGAAATTGCTAAATTTGAACAGATCGCTAGCCAGTGGTGGGATTTGACGGGTGATTTTAAACCACTCCATCAAGTTAACCCATTAAGAGTTCAATTTATTTGTCAGCATATTGCTGAACAAAACCAAGAGTTATTTTCTAAGAATGTTATCGACGTGGGCTGCGGCGGTGGCATATTATCTGAATCTTTAGCAAAGCTAGGCGCTAACGTGACGGGAATAGATATGGGGTCAGAGCCACTCAATGTAGCTAAACTTCACGCGCTAGAATCAGGTTTAAACATTAATTACGAAAAAATCACTGCGGAAATAAAAGCACAAGAGTGCAATGAGACATTTGACATGGTGACGTGTATGGAAATGCTTGAACATGTACCTGATCCCGCTTCAGTAATACAGGCTTGCGCACAATTAGTAAAACCTGGTGGTTTAGTGTTTTTTTCAACATTAAATAAAACAGTTAAATCTTATCTACTTGCCATATTAGCCGCAGAAAAAGTGTTTAAATTAGTACCTGACGGTACACATGATCATGACAAATTCATTAAACCATCACAATTAATCGCTTGGGCAGAAGAAAGTCAATTGAAATGCATCGATGCCAGTGGCATTCATTACAACCCGATTACCGAAAACCATAAATTAGCACCAGGTTTAGATGTAAATTATATTTTATGCTGTCAGAAAGTGTAGAAAATATAACCGTAAATTTTACTTTTCAAGCAAATTGTGCAAACAATCAGCAAAACAAGCAAATCATTGTAAATCAATGGCTTGCTTGCTTATATTTCTAATTGATATATAGACAGATAAAAATAAATTAAAATATTTTCATTAAAAAAAAACTTAGAAAAAAATATTGCTTTTAGTAAATTACTAAAGAAATTTACCTTACTAGGTTAGTTGTTACTAACCCCTGTTAATTCAGTAAAAAGTCAACTGAAATTCGAGCTTTTTATCGCTTGCATTCAAGTCAAAACCTCACTATCTTGTGCTTGGGTTTATAATAAACCCAATATGTAGTGCATCTGTTTTTTAGACGTACCACAGAACATAATAAAAAAGAGCTTCTATAGCAAACAAACGATATGACTTATCGCTGCTGATAAAAGCATAATAAAAAATTAGTAATTATTACATCACAGGTCTTTCATGAATAATAATCTTTTTGTTACCAAGCGTAATGGCGAAAAAGAATCCATCGATTTAGAGAAAATACACCGAGTTATCGCTTGGGCGGCAGCGGATTTAGAAGACGTTTCTGTTTCTCAAGTAGAGCTGAAATCACATATACAGTTTTATGATGGTATTAAAACTGAAGATATTCATGAAACAATTATCAAAGCTGCTGCTGATTTAATTTCAGAAGAAACACCTGATTACCAATATCTTTCTGCTAGGCTAGCAGTATTTCATCTGCGTAAAAAAGCCTATGGTCAATTTGAGCCTCCTAAACTTTATGACCATGTCGTTAAGTTAGTTGAAGCAGGTAAATATGATCAACACTTATTAACTGATTACGATGAAAGTGATTTTGAACATATGTCACTCTTTTTAGATCATACACGTGATCTAAATTTTAGTTATGCTGCAATAAAACAGCTTGAAGGTAAGTACCTTGTTCAAAACCGTGTCAACGGAGAAATTTACGAAAGTGCTCAGTTTTTATATATTTTAGTTGCTGCCTGTTTATTTGCTAAATACCCTAAAGAAACTCGATTAGGTTATGTTGAAGGCTTTTATAACGCTATTTCAACATTCAAAATATCACTCCCAACGCCAATAATGGCTGGAGTGCGTACCCCAACACGTCAATTTTCTTCATGTGTGTTAATTGAGTGTGATGATTCATTAGACTCAATTAATGCAACGTCTAGTGCGATTGTTAAATATGTATCACAGCGTGCTGGTATTGGTGTGAATGCTGGTCGTATTCGAGCCTTAGGCAGTACTATTAGAAATGGTGAGGCTTTCCATACCGGATGTATTCCTTTTTATAAGCACTTTCAAACGGCGGTAAAAAGTTGTTCTCAAGGTGGTGTTCGCGGTGGTGCTGCCACGTTGTTTTATCCACTTTGGCATTTAGAGGTAGAAAGTTTACTGGTACTAAAAAACAACCGAGGGGTTGAGGAAAATCGTGTTCGTCACTTAGATTACGGTGTTCAATTTAATAAAGTTATGTATCAACGCTTAATAAAGGGCGGGTATATCACCTTATTTAGTCCAAGTGATGTTCCAGGTCTTTACGATGCGTTTTTTGAAGATCAAGATAAATTTGAGCAACTTTATGTTCAATACGAAAATGATGAATCTATTCGTAAAAAACGTATTAAAGCAATAGAGTTATTTACGTTATTTGCGCAAGAACGCGCAAGTACAGGTCGCATTTACTTACAAAATGTTGATCACTGTAATACGCATAGCCCGTTTGACCCAAGTAAGGCTCCTATTCGTCAGAGTAACTTATGTTTAGAAATTGCGTTGCCAACGAAACCAATGAAAGACGTCAATGATGAAAATGGTGAAATTGCACTATGTACATTATCTGCGTTTAATTTAGGCGCTATCGAAAATTTAGAAGAACTAGAAGGGTTAGCTGATTTAGCTGTGCGTGCACTTGATAGTTTACTTGATTACCAAGACTACCCTATTCCAGCGGCTCAAAGTGCTAGCTTAGCGCGTAGAACATTAGGTATCGGTGTAATTAACTACGCCTATTATTTAGCGAAGAATGGTCTTTATTACTCAAACGGTAGTGCTAATAATTTAACCCATAAAACCTTTGAAGCTATTCAATATTACTTACTTAAAGCCAGTAACTTACTTGCAAAAGAACAAGGTGCTTGCCCTAAGTTTAATGAAACGCGTTTGTCGCAAGGTATCCTACCTATTGATACTTACAAAAAAACTATTGATGATATTACTGGTGAACCATTACATTTAGACTGGGAATCATTACGCGCCAGTATAAAAGAATTTGGGGTAAGAAACTCAACCGTATCAGCATTAATGCCATCAGAAACTTCATCACAAATTTCAAATGCCACAAATGGCATCGAACCACCACGCGGTTTAATCAGCATAAAAGCAAGTAAAGACGGTGTTTTAAAACAAGTAGTACCTGAGTATAAAAACCTTAAACAAAACTACGAGTTACTTTGGAATATTCCTAATAATGAAGGGTATTTAGAGCTAGTAGGTATTATGCAGAAATTTATAGATCAGACAATTTCAGCCAATACTAATTATGATCCGGCAAAATTTGATGGCGGCAAAGTACCTATCAAACAGGTACTAAAAGATCTGTTAACGGCTTATAAACTTGGTATTAAAACCATGTATTATCATAACACGCGTGATGGCGCTAGTGATGATGTTGAAGTTGAAAGCGATGACTGTGCCGGCGGCGCATGTAAAATATAATTCAAAACACATAACAACAATACATAATAAAATAAGCCTAGGTAATACTAGGCTTTTTGTCACCTTTTCAAATAGCAATGGTGATACTTTAAGGAACAGCAAAAAATGACGTACACTACGTTCAATCAAAACCCAAATAATGCTTTATTAGAACCAATGTTCTTAGGTAATAGCGTCAATGTGTCACGCTATGATCAACAGCGATATATGGCTTTTGAAAAGTTAATTGAAAAGCAATTATCGTTCTTTTGGCGACCTGAAGAAATAGATGTATCAAAAGATAGAGCTGATTGGCAAAATTTGACTGCGTCAGAAAAGCATATTTTTATTTCTAATTTGAAGTATCAAACACTATTAGATTCAATGGCTGCTCGCTCTGTTAATGCTGTTCTATTACCATTGGTCTCTTTACCAGAAGTAGAAACCTGGGTAGAAACATGGGCATTTAGTGAAACCATTCATTCTCGCTCTTACACGCATATTTTACGAAACTTATTCACTGAACCTGGCGAAGTTTTTGACGATATCATCGTTAACCCTGCAATATTAAAACGAGCTAGTAGCATAGCGCAGTATTTTGATGATGTGATTCTAACAACTCAATTATTACAATCTCAAGGTAATGGCACCTATGAAGTTGAAGGGCGAAGTATTGAAGTTAACACCCGTAAATTAAAAGAACGATTATACCTTGCTATTTGTTCCGTAAATGCCCTTGAAGCGATCCGGTTTTATGTGAGTTTTGCTTGTTCTTTTGCCTTTGCTGAACGCGAATTACTCGAAGGTAATGCCAAAATAATTAAGCTGATTGCACGTGATGAAGCATTGCACTTAACTGGAACTCAGCATATTTTGAATAACTGGATGAGTGGCAAAGACGATCCAGAAATGAAAGAAATATGCGAGGAAATGCGAGATGCTGGGCTTAAAATATTCCTTGATGTTGTAGAACAAGAAAAAGAATGGGCTCAATATTTATTTAAAGATGGTTCTATGATTGGTTTAAATGCCGAAATATTAAATCAGTATATTGAATATATCTCGAATCAACGTTTATCCGCTATCGGTTTTGATGCACCTTTCAATATCAAAAGTAACCCGTTACCATGGATGAATGCCTATTTAGTCAGCGACAATGTACAAGTTGCACCTCAAGAGACTGAAATATCTAGCTATTTAGTTGGGCAAGTTGATTCATCAGTGGAAGCTGATGATTTTGACGATTTCGACTTATAACCTGTATGCCTTTTAGTATTACTATTGAAGATCGTGAAATATCGTTCCTCGAAGAAGATAAAACGATACTTAATGCCTTAGAAAGAGAAAATATAGAGTCACACTTCCATTGTCGCGATGGCTTTTGTGGCGCTTGTCGCTGTTCATTAAAGGAAGGTACTGTGGAATATAAACAGTACCCTTTAGCTTATGTAGGCGATGATGAAATTCTTACCTGTTGCGCGTTTCCAACATCTCACTTAGTGATAGAAATAGACTAAAACTTACCCAAGTGTTTAGCCATGTAAGTGCTGTGCATGAAAGTGTAAGTGCTCTTCAATAAAACTCGCGATAAAATAATAACTATGATCATAACCTTCATGAAAATTCAATTCTAAAGGATAGTTATTTACTTTTGCCGCAGCGGTTAGCATGTCTGGTTTTAATTGTTCACTAATAAAGTCATCAGCAGTTCCTTGATCGACTCTGCTAGGTACAAAATTTGTTGCCTGCTTCATCAATTCACTTGCGTCATGCTTATACCAATGAGCTTTGTTCTTACCTAAATAAGCCGTGAATGCTTTTTGTCCCCAAGGACAGTTCATCGGATTACTAATAGGACTAAATGCTGACATTGATCTATAGTGTTCAGGATTTAGCATGGCAATTGTCAATGCGCCATGCCCCCCCATAGAGTGTCCCGCAATTGAGCGCTTATCTGAAACAGGAAAGTTCGATTCAATAAGCTCAGGTAATTCATTAAGCACATAATCATACATTTGATAATGGCGTTTCCAAGGTGCTTGTGTAGCATTTACATAAAAGCCCGCACCTTTCCCCAAATCATAACCTTCATCATCGGCAACTTCACTACCACGAGGACTTGTATCAGGGGCTACGATCGCTATACCTAACTGAGCCGCAATACGAAGTGCCCCAGCTTTTTGCATGAAATTCTCATCCGTACAAGTTAAACCTGAAAGCCAATATAATACCGGAACTTTTTCCCCGTTCAGTGTCTGCGGAGGTAAGTAAATTGCAAAACGCATGTCGCAATTTACTGTTTTAGCATAATGGCTGAATTGTTTTTGCCAACCACCAAAGCATTTATTTACACTTAAGTTTTCAAGGGTCATATTGTTACCTTCTCAGATGTCCTACCGCTTGTGCTTTAGTAAGGCTATATAATGAATGTTATTTGTCAAAATGGATAACACTGCGAATACTCTTACCTTCGTGCATCAAGTCAAATGATTCATTAATGTCTTCTAGCCCCATTGTATGAGTGATAAAATCACTTAATTTAAATTCGCCTTGTAAGTATCGTTCAACATAATCAGGTAACTCGCTGCGCCCTTTAACACCACCAAATGCAGAGCCTCGCCAAACTCGGCCAGTAACTAACTGAAATGGACGTGTTGATATTTCTTGCCCTGCCCCAGCAACACCTATCACTACAGATTCACCCCAACCTTTATGACAACACTCTAAGGCTGAACGCATTAGGTTTACATTCCCAATACATTCAAATGAGTAATCGACACCACCATCGGTCATTTCAATAATGAGCTCTTGAATTGGCTTGTCATACTTTTTAGGGTTAATAAAATCCGTAGCCCCCAGCTTTTTTGCTAGCTCAAATTTACTTTCGTTGATATCAATAGCAATAATGCGACTCGCTTTTGCCATTGTTGCACCAATAACAGCTGAAAGCCCGATGCCACCTAAACCAAAAATAGCAACCGTTGCACCTTCTTCAACTTTTGCTGTATTCATTACTGCGCCGATACCCGTTGTTACACCACAACCGAGTAAACATACTTCTTCTAATGGTGCTGTTTTATTAACTTTTGCTAATGATATTTCAGGAAGGACAGTATATTCCGAGAAAGTTGAGCAGCCCATATAATGAAAGATAGGCTCGCCATCCTTATAAAATCGTGTAGTACCATCTGGCATTAAGCCTTTACCTTGCGTTTCACGGATTTTTTGGCATAGATTCGTTTTACCTGATAAACAAAACTTACACTCACCACATTCAGGGGTATACAAAGGAATAACATGATCGCCAACTTGCACACTGGTTACTCCCTCGCCCACTTGCTCAACGATACCGCCACCTTCATGACCTAAAATAACGGGAAAAATTCCCTCTGGATCTTCCCCTGATAAAGTAAAAGCATCCGTATGGCATACCCCTGAAGCAATAACCTTTATCAATACTTCACCTTGACGGGGAAGCATCACATCAACTTCTTCAATAGATAATGGCTGTTTCGGACCCCAAGCAATGGCTGCTTTTGATTTAATAAATTGATCGTTCATCTAATTCTCACTTTTTTAAAATAATTTTAAATTAATTACTCTGTCTAGTTGCATAGTTCTAGACTAGTATATGCATTTCAATGTAACAAAAGATTAGGCGCAATTGACAGTCATTTTTCACCATACATTATCCGCTTGTAGGTGATAAATTATATCTTGTTTTTGTGCTATTAAAGTAATACAAGTTTCGGTAAAATTACGCTATATCAAATAGGAACGATTTCCAGTTATAACAATTAAGGTTATGTATGCACGCTGTTTTAGAATATATTCCATTAATTATTTTCTTCATAGTAAATAAATATGCTGACATTTATTGGGCAACAGGCTCTTTAATAGCAACTTCTGCTTTACAAATCTTATACTACGTTATTAAAAAAGAAAAAGTACCTACCAGAAACTGGATATTTTTCGGCTTAATCGCCGTCTTCGGTGGTCTTACCATTTTTTTACATGATGATCTTTTTATTAAATGGAAAGTCACCATTATTAATGAAATATTTGCGCTCGGACTCCTGATAAGTTATTACGGTTTTAAGAAAAATTTAATTAAACAATTTTTATCTGAATCATTGACCTTACCTGAGCCAGTTTGGGTCAAATTAAACCTAGCTTGGGCAGGACTTTTTGCACTGTTAGGGGCACTTAATTTATATGTCGCTTTTAATTATGATTTAGAAACATGGGTTAATTTTAAAGTATTTGGGTTAACTGGCTTAACACTCGCTTTTGCTATTGGCTCTATTTTTTCCTTATACAAATATCTTCCTCAAGAAACTGACGAAGTAGCAGAGGTTCTTGAAGACAGTATTGAAATTAGCTCAAATGTAATGACAGAATCACCTGAAAATAAGAAATAACAACGTTAACTTACCACCTAAAACAAAACCTTAATAATAATTTAAATAGGAAAATCGATGTTCTACCTAATTTATAGTGAAGATGTAGAAAACAGCTTAGAAAAGCGTTTAGCCGTTCGCGATCAGCATATAGCCCGATTAACAAACTTACAAGACCAAGGCCGTTTATTAATTGCCGGACCATGCCCTGCTATTGACAGTAACGATCCGGGTGAAGCAGGCTTTACAGGGTCCTTAATCGTAGCTGAATTTGATAGTTTAACTCAAGCACAAGAATGGGCTGATGTTGACCCTTATATTGCTGCAGGTGTGTATAACAAAGTAACGGTTAAACCTTACAAAAAAGTATTACCCGCTTAACCCTTTTATTGCAAAGTTCTCACTAAACGATGAATACTTTGCAAATATAGTTACACGTAAAATTAGAATATAAAAATATGATTAAAATAATATTCAGCTTAAAAGTATTCATTCTTTGCCAGTTATTGCTTTCTGCACCCTCTTTTGCAATAAAAACACTAGAACAATGTGAAGAAACAAAACAAACCACTAAAGAACTTTCACGCTGTTTAGACGGTGTAAAAAAAGTGCTAGATAGAGAATTACAAACCTGGGTTAATAATCATATCTTTAATCTTGAGGAACAGTCGCTCGTCACAGGAAAATATTCTGCATTACACATGTTTAAGCGTTCTCAAGGTAACTTTATAACGTATCGAGATAATGATTGTCGTTGGCAATACCTTCTTATATCACCTGAAGAAGGCGCAGATAACGCCTATAAGAAATGTTATATTCTATTAAGCAAACAACGAATAAAAGAACTGAGCTTAATCAAATAAGTTTTAATTGACTGGAGTTTATCCTTTTTACAGCATTTACTACAATTTTGCTGATTTAGCATTAACTTTTAACTATATAATGGCTCGCATTATACGAGAGAAATGAAGCATAATTTTTTCTTCATTTCTCTTACGCTATCGCATTTTTCTTAGTTTTCAACGGAAATTTTCACTTCGGCTTCTTCCTCTGGGCCAAGTAATATGCCTAACCAACGTGTTTTCTCTGTCGTATCTAAAGCAATTTTAATCATCATCGTTAGCGGAACTGATAAAAACATTCCAACTGCACCAAATATATATCCCCATAAGATTAAGGATAAAAAAACCACAAATGCAGATAAACCAAGCATTTTACCCATTAATTTAGGCTCAAGGTAATTTCCGACAAGATTGTTAATGGCAAAAAAACTTATTCCTGTCCACATAACTCCTATAGGGCCTAGTTGGATTAGCGCCAAAATAACGGGTGGAATAGCCGCGAGAAGTGATCCAAGATTAGGGATAAAGTTTAAAAGAAAAGCGAGCATTCCCCAAAGAAATGGGTAATCAACGCCAATGAGTACTAGTGCTAACGAAGCTAAAACTCCGGTGAGTAAACTAGTAGCGGCTTTAATGGCTAAATAATGACGAATTTTGCTAAGCACATCGTTTACATGGACCATTTTATCTTTTGCATTACCAAAAGCCTTTGCGAACTTAGCAGGAAAACTAGTTGTCTCTGCTAGAATAAAAATAACACATAGAAAAATAATAAAAAAATCACTGAATATATTTCCCACACCGCCAAGTATTAAAGTAACTAACGACATTATGTCAGCTTTTTCAAACGCAGAAGCTACATTGACATTCTCAATAGGTAAGCCATGAGAAGCAACCCAGTCCACGATAGATTTTACACGCGAGCCTAACTGTTCAATATAAAACTCTTTGTTGGCATTAAATGAATTAATTGAGTCACCTACTAAAGCAACCACAGCATATACAAAGGCTAAAATCACAGCGAGTACAATAATAATTGCAAACGATCGTGGAATTTTGTGATCTTCCATCCAACGTATTGAAGGCATGCAAATAATCGCAATAAATAACGCCATCAATAGCTGTACTAAAATAGGGGCCGCTACTTTCAATCCAGCGATAATGACAATGATTGATGCAAATGCCACTAAATAAGGTGTCGCCTGCTTGGAAGGGGTCATATATATACTTATTCCTTATGATTTACTATGTTCCCTACAGCACCTGTAGGTATTTTTAATGTATTACTTAAAAGGTTTTTCTAAAAAAACAGTGTCACCTCTAATTTACAAACGAGCAGTTTATCATAGTTTCTGTGTTGTAATCGCCAGTAAAAACATGATTTTTCAACTAGCTTTAATAGGCTTTACATCGTTCGGCGAATTAAGGTAACACTCGACATATTTAACAAACGCCAACAACTAAGCAAACCCACTAGCCCAACAAAACTTGCACCAGCAAAAATACCGAAAAACCAATACTCAAAATGAAAGCTCGTTTGCATCTTAAATAAGTTGCTTTGTAGTAAATAAACGGTCAACTCCATTGCAACACTAGCCATCAAGCCAGCAATCGCGCCTAAAGCCACAAATTCTAGTAAAATACTATTACGAAGCAAAGTCCCTTTAGCACCAATAGTTCTTAATATGGCTATTTCGCGTTCACGCTCTTCCATACTGGCTTGTACCTGCGCAACCAGTACTAAACAAGCGGCAAAAATAACCAACACTAAAATAAACTCTACTGCTTTTGATACTTGCTCAATTACTTTGCGTAATTGTAAAATCATCGCATCTACATCAATAACGCTGATGGTTGGATATGCACTAAGAAATTCTTGTAATGGTACTTTTTTATCCAAAGGTACATGCAAGGATGAAATAAAACTCGCCGGATAATCAGCCAACACTTTTGGATTAAAAATCATATAAAAATTGGGCTGCATTGATTGCCAATTCACTTCGCGAATGCTGGTAACTGGCACGGTAATAACTTCACTACCTAACTGAAAGGTTAAACTGTCACCTACATTAATGTCTAAACGTTTAGCAAGCGTTTTTTCAATAGATACTTGTGGTATATTTGCATCCGCTAATTCACTTTGCCACCACTTACCTTGAATAACCGTATTTTCATTAGGCAAAGATGCTCGCCAAGTTAGGTTTAGTTCTCTTCCCACTCCTTTGCGTCCATTATCACTACCATCCATTCGTTCTTTAGATACATTTTTCGATATTTTATCACTATTTATCGCCGTTAAACGACCACGAATTACCGCATAAAGGTCACTAGCAGAAATATCTTGTTGCTCTAGAAACTGTTCAACAGAATCAACTTGATTCTGAGCAATATTGACTAAAAATAAATTGGGTGTTTGATCCGGTAATTGCGCTTGCCACTCGCTCAATAATGCACTTCTAATAACGATGATCATCAGTAGCAAGTTTATTGCAATAGTAAAACTAACCAACTGCACACTATTCTCTTGTGCTCTTCGCTGCAAATTCGCTAATGCTAAATGCCATGATGCGCCAGCTTTAGTGCCAATATTACGGGTGACCTTCATCAAAACACGGCCAAAAATCAATAGTAAACCGGAGACAATAATGCCACCTATCAATAAACTAGCACTTAACATTAAATCATTACTAAAAACGAATAATAATAAAATAAGTGCCGATAGCGGAATTACAGATTGCCTTAAGCGAACAATAGTTTTCTGATTAGTCGGTTTCAGGTTTCTCCCCCTAATAACCACTAACTGAGAGGTGGCTATTAATTCTTTCAAAGGCGTTATAGCGAATGCTAAGGCGCATAGAAGTCCCGTAAAAACAGCAATGATAAATGGGTAGAAACCTAAGGTAATTAGCCCTGTAAAGCTTATATCACTAGCTGAATCAATTGTAAATTCAACCGGTAGATAATCCTTTATCGCATGAAACCCCAACTGAGCAAGTATATAACCGACTAATAAACCCAGTAAAATGCTAAAAAAACTTAACAATGACCAATGCAAATAATACATTTTTCTAATGTGACTTAACGAAGCCCCCATCGCTTTATATACGCCAACGTTATTTTGATGGCGCTGAGCGTAACGTCTACTAGCAACAGAAACAGCTACTGCAGCCAAAATTATTCCTAATAAACTTGCAAGAGAAAGGTATTTCTCAGCTTTGTTTAACGCATTAGCCAAAGGGGATTGCTTAGATTGAATGTCATACCAACGCTGACTATCATTAAGTTGTGGATTAAGCCACTGGGTTAATGAGTGCATCGCATCAATATCACCAGAAAATAAATATTTGTAGGTAAGTCTACTGCCCGGCTGGACTAACTGAGTTTTATTAAGATCAGCAAGATTAAGAATAACTTTAACGCCTGAGGTAAAAACACTAAAAGACGCATCTGGTATTTGTTCCGCTATCGCCTTAATCACAAAACTACTTTCGCCGATTTCGATAACATCGCCTATAGAGACTTTAAGTAAAGACAATAGTTTTTCTTCAATATATACAGTGCCTAATTCTGGAGCGTTTACCTTAATTGATTTATTTTTCTTAGATGAATATCGAACCAACAGATCCCCTCTCAACGGATAAGAAGATGAAACGGCTTGAACTTCAACCAATGCCATAACATCACCTGCAAAGACCATGGATGACATTAAAACTTGTTCGGCTTGTTTAACATTCAGCGCTTGGCTTCGTTTCGATATTTCATCAAAGGATAAGGCATCAGGTTCAGATGTTTGCTTTTGAAATGGTATTTCTCTACTTGTCTGTAATACACGATCAGCAGCAATAAAAGTGGTACTTTCATTAAGGAGCGCTTGTTTAATTTTTCCTGAAAACCCTGTTAAAGAAAACACACTGGCAACACCAAGTACTATGGCGAGTACAATGATAGTAAGCTCACCACGTTTTAACTCATGAGTTAATAATCGTACCGATTGTTTTGCCCAGTTAGGCACGGGCAACTTCATATTATCTCTACTTTTTTAACAGCACAGCTTTGTTCAGTATTAATATCATTTACGTATTGATCATCGATTAACCGGCCACCTTGCATTTCAACACGTCTTTGACAACGTTCAGCTAGCGTTAAATCATGGGTAACTAACACCAATGTTGTACCGTAACGTGTGTTTAAATCAAATAACAGATCCGTGATGTAAGTTGAAGTTTCTCGATCTAAATTGCCTGTGGGTTCATCTGCAAATAATACATCGGGTTTAGTGATAAAAGCGCGTGCAATAGCGACTCTTTGTTGTTCTCCACCTGAAAGTTGTGCGGGGAAATGATTAGCACGCTCACTCAGCCCTACTTGCGCCAATAAATCCAGCGCCTGTTGCTGAGCATTATCATCATTGGCAAGCTCTGCTGGTAACATCACATTTTCTAGCGCAGTTAAACTACTTATCAACAGAAATTGTTGAAAAATAAAACCAACATGCTCAGATCTTACTTGACTACGTTGTTCTTCATTTAATTGGTGCAATGGTTTTTTTTTCAGATAAACTTCACCTTCAGATGGTAAATCTAAACCTGCCAAGATAGATAGCAAGGTAGTTTTACCTGAGCCGGATGAGCCAACTATTGCAATAGTTTCTCCGGTAGAAACGGCTAAATTTATATCTTGTAATAAAGTTAACTGCTTACCTTCAAGCATTACATGTTTTGCAAGTGACTGTGTTTGAAGAATTATTTCGGAATTTAAATTCATGATAAAAAAATCGTTCTTTCGTTTATCGATACTGGTTATTACTAGCATTGGGTTGTTTTTTACATATTCAAGTCAAGCGAAAGATAACCAGATCAGTGAGCCTAGCTCTATATTAATACTAGGTGACAGCCTAAGTGCAAGCTTTGGTATGAAAGAAAATCAAGGTTGGGTTTACCAATTGAATCAAAAGTTGTTGCAACAAAATGCACCCTATACCTTAGTTAATGCTAGTATCAGCGGTGAGACTACAGCCGGTGGTTTGACTCGTCTACCGAGAATTTTAGCTAAAAAAAATATAGATTATTTATTAATAGAATTAGGTGGAAATGATGGCTTAAGAGGCTTTCCACCTTCACTTATTAAAAACAACTTGTTACAAATAATTCAATTAGCACAGCAAAAAAAGATCACAGTGTTTTTAATGGATATAAAAATTCCACCAAACTATGGTTCACGATATAATAATCTTTTTAATCAGACATTTACTGAAGCATCCACCCTAAGTAAAATCACCTTATTACCGTTTTTTATGGAGTCTATTGCAATAAAGCCTGAGTTAATGCAGCGAGACGGTATTCACCCTAATAGTAAAGCTCAACCAATCATCGTAAAATTCATGAAACAACAACTAGATTCATTAATAACATCACCGTTAACTCAATAACGAATACTTTTTAGTAAAAGGAAACTTAACAGTTACTATGGAATTCACCTGGATTTTTTTCGCTTTTATCTGTGGCCTTGCTGCCAAAACTATACATCTCCCCCCTTCGATCGGATTCTTAGTCGCAGGATTTATCTTAAATTTTTTAGGTTATCAATCAGATGACACCTTAGTGACCCTTAGTAACCTAGGTATCACGTTAATGTTGTTCACCATTGGCTTGAAGCTAAATGTCAAAAGCCTATTTAAAAATGAGATATGGCTTACCAGTTCATTGCATACAATCACTTGGTTAGTCGCTATGGTTGCAATTATCAAGATTTTTGCCATTTTGACCATTAGCTATTTCACGGAATTAGATTTCATTACAGCAACACTTATTGCCTTTGCCTTAAGCTTTAGTAGCACCGTATGTATCATAAAGTTACTAGAAGAAAATGGAGAAATGAAAACTCGTCATGGCAAAGTAGCCGTGGGGATTCTTGTCATTCAAGATATAGTTGCCGTAGCATTTTTAGTTTTTGCTACCGGTAAAATGCCTTCTATTTGGGCATTTTCTCTACTTGCTTTATTCGTTGTTAAACCTTTAATAAACAAAATTATTGAGCACGTAGGTCATGGTGAGTTAATTCCTTTGATGGGATTTTTTATCGCATTTGGTAGTTATGAGTTGTTTGAACTTGTCAATATTAAGGGGGATTTAGGCGCCTTGTTAATAGGTATGTTCATAGCCTCTAGCCCTAAAGCAACAGAAATAAACAAATCATTAATGAGTTTTAAAGATTTATTTTTAATAGGTTTCTTTCTATCTATTGGTTTTAGCGCAATTCCTACGTTACAGATGTTCGGGCTAGCTGTGTTATTAGTACTGGTAATACCGCTAAAATTTATTTTATTTTATGCGTTGTTAAGCTTATTAAAAGTCCGCTGTAGAACCGCTTATTTAAGCGCGCTTGCATTGAGTAACTTTAGTGAATTTGGTTTGATTGTCGCGGCAATCAGCGTTGAAAATGGTTGGCTAAGTAATGAGTGGTTAGTAATATTAGCGCTCGCGGTTGCTATTTCTTTTGTGATTACTAATATATTGTATCGATTTGCTCATAACTACTTCGCCAAAAATAAAACTATTTTTCAACGTTTTGAGAGAAAATCATTATTAGCTGAAGATATTTTCTATCAGCCAAGTCAATCTCCTATTGTTATTATTGGTATGGGCCGTGTTGGTATGGGAGCATACAGAGCTATCAATGAACACAGTGAAAAACTTGCTTGGGGGTTAGATGCCGAAACTGAAAAAGTTGCTTCGTTAAATAAACAAGGTATACACGCCTACTGCGGTGATGCTGAAGATGCCTTTTTTTGGGAACGGATGGACATGTCTAAGCTAGAACTTGTGTTACTGGCACTACCTAATGTTATTGACAGTATGAGCATTACCGAACAACTAAGGAGTGCTAATTACAAGGGTAAAATTGCAGCAATTGCACGCTATAATGATGAACGAACTCAACTAGAAAAACTAGGTGTTGATAAAGTATTTAACTTTTACAGTGAAGCTGGTGTTGGTTTTGCTGATGAAAGTTTGGCCTTACTCAAAACTAAAAATAATTAACTAAATTGAAAAAAAACGTAAATAATTCGCATTTATAAAAAGTTGCACTACACTTAATTAATACAAGAAACATGGCGGTATTTGTAGCGTTTACGTTTCTCTATTTATAGAACAAAGATTAATGTTCCTAGTAGTTTAATTGCGTATGTTGATAGTGCATGGCTCAAACCCCTTGAGTCCTCCTTTAAGCCCAAACTAAAAGTTTGGGCTTTTTTTTATCCTGTTTTTATAAAAAACATTATAAATTGAAAAGTCTATTGAAATTATCTGTCGATAATTTCGCAATAGTATCAACAGACTGACCACGAATGCTAGCAAGATGTTTGGCTACTTCAACAACATAAGCTGGTTGATTTTCTTTTCCTCGGTGAGGCACTGGCGCAAGATATGGAGCATCAGTTTCAATAAGAAACCTATCATCAGGAACAAGTTTAGCAACCTCTCGTAAAGCACTGGCATTTTTAAAGGTAACAATGCCAGAGAAAGAGATATAAAAGCCTAAATCAATCGCCTGTTTTGCCATATCCCATGTTTCTGTAAAGCAATGTAAAATTCCACCAACAGAATCTGCACCTTCCAAACGCAGCATAGCTAAAGTATCCTCTTGCGCATCTCGGGTATGGATAATTAAAGGTTTGTTAAGTGCTTTGGCAACAGTAATATGTTTTCTAAATGAGTCTAACTGTAAATCTTTTGTTTCTGGTGCATAATGATAATCCAAGCCGGTTTCACCAATGGCTATGACAGATGGATTATCCGACAATAATTTTAACGTGTCGATATTCACTTCGTCTTCTTGATTAAGTGGATGCATGCCACATGAAAGTAACACATTTTTAAAGTTTTTAGTTTTCTCCACCATAGCTGGAAAATCTTTTAACGTTACACTTACACACAACAGTTTATCTACTTTGGCATTACTTGCCGCTTGTACAACATTAGCTAAATCATCATTATAAAGTGATAAATTTAACCGGTCTAAATGGCAATGGGAATCAATAAACAACAGAAAACTCCGTAGGTTAGTTATAAATTTAAGAAAAGTATAACCAAAGCACAGAAGCTAATAGCGCTTTGGTTGGATGAGATTACATTGTTAATGTCGGATCGGAAGAACTTAATTGCCGTGCTATAGCTTGTTCAATTTGATGACGGATTTTATCAGGATCATCAATAAAGCTAACACCAACCCCCGCTGGGGTTCCATTTTGGGCTCCCGTAGGAGTAATCCAACAGACTTCACCTTTGATTAATGATGGCTCTAAAGAGTCTGGCAATAAGACATTTAACTCCACTTCTGAGCCTAAATCATAAGGTTCTGCCGTACGAATAAACACACCACCTTCTTTTAAAAAAGGCATATATGATATATATAAATCATTATCAGATTTAAATTCGATATTAATAGGGATCAAGCTTATTCTCCTGCTCTTTGGCTAATACAACACCGTACCGACTATCCTGAGGTGTTTTGATTAACTTCAATTTTATTTTGTTCAACCACATCACTTATTTCCATGATAAGTTGTTCGCAAACAAATTGCTTATTTGCCTGCTTATAAGATTTTATTACTTTACACCCATTAATGATAACTTTATAGAGATTATTAATAAGCTCAGCATTGATTTTTCCGTTATGCTCATGGTTATTAAGGAAATATTCACGTAGTAAATTAACCGTTATTTGTTCTAACCAACGAAGCGCATGTTCATGATTAAGCAAACTTTGTAATAGTTGTAACTCACCTGTTTGTTCGCAAATATATCTTATATAGCATTCTTTAAACGCGATGAACGCTTCATTTGTTGCTGTATCAGTCAACTCTGGTAATTGAGTTAAATTAACAAAAGAATCAGTTGATAAAGAGGAAGTTTCGACATTTAAACGCCCGCTTTTAACTTCGCGTTTATTTAATTGCGATATTAATATTTCACCCACGGCAGGCCTGATATTAAGCACACGGCAACGACTGATGATAGTTGGTAGTAAACTTTCTATATCGTTAGTTAATAAAATAATGATGCTGTTATCACAAGGCTCTTCCAATGTTTTAAGTAAAGCGTTCATCGCTGCTTGGGTCATCGTTTGGGCATTATCAATTAAGACTGTTTTATAACGCCCTAAATAGGCCGTTTTTTGTAAAAAATCATTTGCATGACGAATATCATCAACACCTAAGCTATTTTTTTCGGCAATAAGGTTAAGATGATCGGGGAAGGTATTACTCTGATGTAATAAACAGGCTTTACAATAACCACAACCTTGTAGGAACACATCTTTATTTTCTACTTGGTTACTTGGCTGATTACAATTCAATAGCAAGACTAACCATTGTGCTAGTTCCAGTTTCCCTGAGCCAGAAACACCATTAATTAAAATAGCGTGAGGCAAGTTAGCGTCATTATATTGTTCGCTTAGTAACAACTGATGTGAGGAAATCCATGGTGTCATGCTAAGTCTGTCTTTCATAAAATTTTCACTGCTATTAATTGCAATTAACTTTCGAGTAATGAATCAATCACTTTAATCACATCTGACAAAACGTTTTCTTTTGATTGTGCTGCATCGATGATCTCAAATTTATCCGGATTATTCTCTGCTTGTTTTAAATATCCATTTCTGGCTTTTGCTAAAAATTCAGATTTTTCATCTTCTAGGCGATCAAGTCCTTCACCTCGGCTTATCACTCGTTTTAATCCTTCATGGGGATCTAAATCTAGAATAATATTCATATCAGGTGAGAAACCAGCAAGTGCTAAATCATTTATTTTAACAATTGTTTCTAAATCAATACCTCTAGCAAAATGTTGAAAACTAAATGTTGCCGCATCAAATCTATCTGAAATAACGACCTTCCCTTGTGCTAACGCCGGCATTATTTTTTCTTGAACATGTTGCGCGCGCCCTGCCCCAAACAACATTAACTCCGTTATGTAACACATTTCAGGTGTAGAGGGATCTAAAATCACTTCTCTAATCTTTTCACCTATAGGTGTGCCGCCCGGCTCTCTTGTTAACAGAACATCAAATCCTTTCAAGGTGAGATATTTTTCAACGCCTTGAATAACCGTTGTTTTCCCTGCGCCATTACTTCCATCAAAGACCAGCATAAAACCTTTTTTCATATTATTTCTCGTTATTCCAATCTATTGAATATAAGTAAACCTTTATCATTTTCTTTTTTGTCTTGCCACGAGTTTTCTAACCGCAATATTATGTTCAGAGAGTGTTTTGCTAAATACATGGGTACCGTCACCATGACTGACGAAGTATAAATAATCACTCATTTCTGGATTTAATGCGGCTTTGATTGAAGATATTCCTGGCATAGCAATAGGTGTTGGAGGTAAGCCATTAATTCTGTATGTATTATAAGCTGTTTTTTCTCGTAAATGAGCACGAGTAATATCCCCTTGATAACGTTCACCTAGGCCATAAATAACCGTTGGATCTGTTTGTAAACGCATTTTTTTCACTAATCGGTTAATAAAAACAGAGGCTATTAAAGGTTGTTCCGCTAAAAAACTGGTTTCTTTTTCAATAATTGATGCCATTATCAATGCTTGATACGCATTTTTATAGGGTAAACCTTCCGCTCTTTCTTGCCATAATAATGAAAGTTTCTTTTGCATCACTGCATGAGCGCGCTTTAGCAAATCGATATCTAACGTGCCTTGAGTAAATGCATATGTCTCAGGGAAAAACCAACCCTCAGGATTACTTTGATCAATCCCTAACTGTTGAATTATTTCTGCTACCGTCATTGTTGATAAACTATGAGATAAATAAGGCTCTTGTTTTAGTGTGTCTAGCCACTCATAGAATGTTGAGCCTTCAATAAAGGTCACACTAAATTGATATTCTTTTCCTATAGAAACATGTTCAAGTAAGTCTCTTAACGTACTCGCAGGGGCTATTTGAAAAGTACCTGCTTTTATCTTTACTTTATCTGGATTTAAACGGGCATAACTTCTTAACCAAAACCTATTAGTTAGCCAACCTTTGTTGACTAATATTTTTGAAAATGAAGATATAGAACTACCTTTTTTTATAGTCAGTAGTTCCGCTTCAATTAGTGGTAATTGCTTATTAAGTTGTTTCTCAAGTAAACCAAAGAAAGTAATGGTAATAACTATGAAACCTAAAAATACACTAATCAGAATTTTTTTAAATAAGTTATTGTTAACGAAATTTGTAATCATAATGCATTTATTGCTTTTTCATTTATTGAGTCACGCACAGATAAAGGTAACCGTATTGATAAATTGTTCTCATTATAACTATTAACGGGTATGACACCCATAACACAATTACAAATAAACATAGCTTGGGAGGTGTTCAACTCAGCTAATGTTACTTTTTTAATTACGGTATCAGGATAATTTTGCAAAACCGTTTGACGCATAATACCGTTTACACCGCTATTTGTAATATCTGGTGTGCAAAGCTCATCATTATGCCAAAAAAATAAATTAGCGCTTGTTGCTTCGATGACTTCACCATTGACATTGGTAACAATTAAATCATCTTCTTTGGTGTCAGCAAGCTCCTGCCTTAGAAGTACTTGCTCAAGACGATTAAGGTGTTTTAATCCGCTAAGCATCGGGTTAATACCTATTTGCTGATTGCTCAGCCCAACTGTTATCCCTTTACTTGCCAGTTCATCATAATGCTTAGGGTAATCATGCACCATAATAATCACGTCATTCTTGGAAGCCAAAGATCGCGCATATCCTCTCCCACCACTACCAGCGGTAATAATAACTTTTAGTACCGCCAAACTATATTGCTCAGCAACTATCATTAATTGCTCAACTAGTTCAATTTTGTTTGGTGTAACTAAACCAAGTTTTTCACAGCCTAAACACAAGCGTTGAACATGCGATGCCAAATATTGAATTTTACCATTAAGAATTTTAGCTGTCGTAAATAAGCCATCACCATAGGCTAGACCACGACTTTGAATATCGATTTGATTTTGTGGTATGCCATTAACCAAGCAAAGCTTCATATATTGAGTACAACCAGTCCTATAAATGTATCTATAACCTCAGATGTCTATAGAGGTTTATGAACCGCTACAAACTAAAAAGCCTGAATACGTTGCGAAGGAGCTAAGTATTCAGGCTTAATCAATTGATTTCAAGCTTTATATCAAGGTCAAATTAAACTTTTTTGAATATTAGTGAGCCATTTGTACCGCCAAAACCAAATGAATTACATAGCACATAGTCTAGTTTCACATCACGGGCAGTACCAGCAATATAATCTAAATCACACCCTTCATCAGGGTTATCCAAATTAATGGTTGGTGGTACAGCATTATGCACCAATGACTGAATACTAAAAATACTTTCAATAGCACCTGCAGCACCCAACAAATGTCCCGTCATTGATTTTGTTGAGCCCATCAACACATTATATGCATCATCACCAAAAACAGATTTAACTGCATTTGTTTCTGCAATATCACCTGCAGGTGTCGATGTACCGTGTGCATTAATATAACCAACTTGACTAACATCTATTTTTGCATCATTTAATGCATTAACCATTGCACGTGCAGCGCCAGCGCCATCTGCAGGTGGAGATGTCATATGATAAGCATCGCCGCTCATACCAAAACCGATTAATTCAGCGTAAATTTTTGCACCTCGGGCTTTGGCATGTTCATATTCTTCAACAACAACAACACCCGCACCATCACCAAGTACAAAACCATCACGATCTTTATCCCAAGGGCGAGAAGCCGCTTGTGGATCTTCATTTCGTGTAGATAAAGCTCTAGCAGCACCAAAACCGCCCATACCTAATGTAGTTGAAGCTTTTTCTGCTCCGCCGGCTACCATAACGTCTGCATCACCATAGGCAATCATACGTGCTGCATGACCAATATTATGGACACCGCTAGTACAAGCCGTAGTTATCGCGATATTAGGCCCTTGTAAACCAAACATTATTGATAAGTGACCAGAGATCATATTAATAATGGTAGAGGGAACAAAAAATGGCGATAATTTTCGTGGGCTATCTGCTGTTAACATTTTTTCATGGTTTTGCTCAATTAAGCCCAAACCACCAATACCTGAACCAACGGCGACACCAATACGAGGAGCATTTTCACCGGTGACTTCAATACCTGAGTCTTTAATTGCTTGTACGCCCGCAGCAACACCATATTGAATAAAAAGATCCATTTTCTTGGCTTCTTTTCTTTCCATATAGTCTTGTGCATTGAAGTTTTGAACCAAACCGGCAAATCTAGTGGTGAACTTTGAAGCATCAAAATGATCAATATTGCTGATACCACTTTTACCTAGTAGTAAGTTTTCCCAAGTTGTCTCTGGTGTATTACCTAATGGGCTAAGCACACCAAGGCCGGTTACTACAACTCGTCTCATTGTTTTATACCTTTAAAATCAAATAGGAGATACAAAAAAAGCGGTTACTTAATTAGTAAGTACACCGCTTTTTAATTTTACTCATCGCGTTAAAAACGCAAACAACAATTACTGATTAGCAGTAACGTAATCAACTGCAGCTTGAACTGTAGTGATTTTTTCAGCTTCTTCGTCAGGAATTTCAGTATCAAATTCTTCTTCTAACGCCATTACTAATTCAACTGTATCTAATGAATCAGCACCTAAATCATCAACAAATGATGAATCAATTTTAACTTCTGCTTCACTAACACCTAATTGCTCAATAGTGATTTTTTTTACGCGTTCTTCGATAGTACTCATTATTTTTCCTTTACTTACTGAAAGTGCATTATTCCAAATTCTGTGTAGTGTATTCGCCTACAGCTTTCCTTGCAAGCCAATAGTTTTACTTTTTTTAGTGGTCAAACCTGTCTGGGTAACATATTTTATAACAAAATCAATGCAAGCCCTTTGAAATCAGGCCTTACACCATATACATACCGCCGTTAACATGAATGGTCTCACCAGTGATATAAGCGGCTACATCTGATGCTAAAAAGGCAACAGTACTGGCAATTTCTTCTGGCTTCCCTAAGCGATTAGCAGGAACTTGTGAAAAAATCCCTTCTTTTTGCTCATCTGTTAAGGTTTGTGTCATATCTGTATCGATAAAGCCCGGTGCTATTGTATTTACTGTGATCCCTCGAGAAGCAACTTCACGCGCTAGTGATTTAGTGAAACCTAATAAACCTGCTTTAGCTGTTGCATAATTAACTTGTCCCGCATTACCCATTGTACCAACAACCGAACCAATATTAATAATACGTCCATTACGTTTTTTCATCATTGGTCGAATTGCTGCTTTGCTAACCTTAAAAACAGAGGTTAAGTTAGTATCTAGAATATCTTGCCATTCATCATCTTTCATACGCATAAATAAGTTATCACGCGTAATACCGGCATTATTAACTAAGATATCAACTGCACCATGGGTCTCTTTAATTGCTGCAAACATTTCAGCGATAGAATCATCACTCGTTACATTTAAGACTAAGCCCATCCCTTTTGTAGAACCTGAGCCCAGATATTCTGAAATTTTCTCTGCACCATGCTCAGACGTTGCAGTACCAACAACAGTCGCACCCAAAGCTTGTAATTGTGTCGCTATTGCTTTACCAATACCACGACTTGCACCAGTAACTAGTGCAACTTTTCCTGTTAATGACAACATATTATTTCCTATTTATTCTTGATTATTAAGTTAGTTTATAACTTGCTTTATTGAGTAAGCTCTTTGGCTTTATTTAATGTGTCCGTTGAGTTAAATGACACACACTGAATTGACTTGTTAATGCGTTTCACTAAACCTTGTAATACTTTACCAGGCCCTACTTCAACAATTTGTGTGACACCTTGCTCACCAAGTGACGTGATCGTTTCGCTCCAACGTACAGGGCTATATAATTGCTTAATTAAAGCTGTTTTAATAGCTTCCCCACTCGTTTCAATACTTACATCAACATTATTAACGATATTAATAGTTGGTTTGTTAAACGTAATTTGTTCAAGGTCTTTTGCTAATTGTTGAGCTGCATCTGCCATTAAAGCACAATGAGAAGGCACACTAACCGGTAAAGGTAATACACGTTTTGCGCCAGCTTCTTTACAACATGCACCAGCACGTTCGACAGCTGCTTTATGCCCTGCGATAACCACTTGCCCAGGTGAATTAAAGTTAACTGCTGATACCACTTCATCCATTTGAGATTTTTCACATGCATCAATAATAGCTTGATCATCCAAGCCAATAACAGCAGCCATTGCCCCAACACCTTCCGGAACACAAGTTTGCATGTACTCGCCG
Source organism: Colwellia sp. (assembly GCA_034111385.1). Classification (GTDB taxonomy): domain Bacteria; phylum Pseudomonadota; class Gammaproteobacteria; order Enterobacterales; family Alteromonadaceae; genus Colwellia. The sequence continues at coordinate 31,188 of JAWUXK010000022.1, forward strand.
CGTTTTTCGACTAGTTTAACACCTTCGGTTAATGACAATACACCCGCACAAACAAGCGCAGAATATTCACCTAAACTATGACCTGCAACAACACTTGGCATTACACCTGATTCAGCTTGCCAAACACGCCATAAAGCAACACTGGCAGTTAATAGTGCAGGCTGAGTAAAATTAGTTTGATTAAGTTGTTCTGCAGGCCCTTCGCTAACGAGTAGCCATAAGTCATAACCCAATGCGTCTGATGCTTCTTTAAAAGCTTGCTGAACGATATCATTTTGAGCAAAGTCACTCAGCATAGCAACTGCTTGAGAACCTTGACCGGGAAATATAAAGGCTAAATTACTTTGGGAAGATAAATTTTGCATATTAATTACTCTATTACGTATATAAGTGATTATTACGGGGATGATAACTCTTGTTCTAGTGAGCTTTTTATTTTTGTAGGAACTTGTCGTTCTACTTCTTTGACTGCTTCCATAATAGCAGAATAAAAGGCATTAGCATTTGCATTTCCATGACTTTTAACGACTATACCGCGCAATCCTATCAAACTTGCTCCATTGTACTGGTCGGGGTTCACCGATCTAAATAGCTTTTTTAAACTCGGTTTAAAAAAGGCCGCAATGAGTTTAACTAACAAGTTTTTACTAAAAATCTTTTCTGACTGTTTATAAACTAAACGAGCTACCCCTTCACAGGTTTTAAGCGCTACATTGCCAACAAAGCCATCACAGACAATCACATCAGCTTTGTTAGAGAAAATATCAGAGCCTTCAATAAAGCCTATATAATTAATATCTTTATTGGCAGATAACTCAAGCGCAGCCTGTTTTATATGGTCGCTGCCTTTAATTGCCTCTTCACCCATATTTAGTAACGCGATACGTGGGTTTTTAATTCCATCCACCTGTGTCGCCATCACTGAGCCCATAACACCAAACTGATAGAGCACATGTGAATCACAAAAAACATTCGCCCCTAAATCAAGCATAAAAACATGCTTATCATTATCATGAGTAGGTAAAGAAGAGATTAAAGCGGGTCGTTCAACACCTACAAGTGTTTTCAAGACAAAGTGCGCCATTGAAAATAATGCACCCGTATTACCGGCACTTACACAGGCCTGTGCTCTACCTTCAGACACTAAATCTAATGCTTTACGCATAGATGAATTTTTTTTTGTGCGCAAGGCAAAAGCAGGTTTATCATCCATTTCTACCACTTCTGTCGTGGGAAAAATAGATAACTGTTTATGATGGTCTAAATCTTGTTGAGTGATATTTAAGCGAGCAAATGCTTTTGTAATGATATATTCATCACCACAAAGAATAAGATGCAAATTAGGCAGAGATTGTATTGCCATTAATGCAGAGGGGATAGTTATAAGGGGGCCTTGATCGCCCCCCATAACATCTAACGCTAAGGTTAGTTTATTTATACTATTCAAGCGTAAATTTAGTCGCTTTAAATAGGTTGTTTAAAGTAATAACGCTTATTTAGCGATTACTTTAACGCCTTTGTAAAAGCCATCAGCAGTTACATGGTGACGACGGTGAGTTTCACCTGACACTGGATCTACTGATAAATTTTCTGCTGTTAAAGCATCATGTGAACGGCGCATGCCACGTCTTGAACGAGACTTTTTGCTTTTCTGAACTGCCATGAGTTACTCCTAAATCGGTTATTAGTTAAAGTGCAAAACACACATCAACTATTTAAGTTGTTTTAATGCTTCAAATGGATTCGGTTTATCAAGCTCTTCAGGCAATTCACCCCAAACACTATCAGCATCTGCTGAACAGTCTTCGATTTCATGCCGTGGAATTAATGGAATCATGAGTATTAACTCTTCTTCCACTAGCTCTCGCAAGTTTACTTCACCATCTTCGTTTAATTCTATTACGTCATAGTATGACGGAATTTTTTCAGCTGCTTCTTCATTTTTTGCCGGACTAAAAGTAAAGTCTACTTCAAGTTCATGGTCGAAAACTTCATTACACCGCTGACAAGTTAATGCAACTAATGCCGATGCTGCGCCAGACATTACTGTCAAACCACGTTCATCCACATCAAACTTAACACTAACTTGAACATGTTCGCTACGTTCTTCACTTGTAGCCAACAGCCTAGTCATTTCCGATAACTTAAACACACCTTCACACACAAGCCTACGCTGTGCACTACGAGTTGGATTAATTGTTATTGGAAGCTTAAGATTCTGCATAGGTCGCGCATATTAAAGCTCTGGAGGGCAAGTGTCAAAAGAAAATTAGCATATTTTGTTTAAAAACTAAATATTGTCCTTATAATAGCAATTAATAGTTTATTTTTTGACTAAAAAGCACTAATTATCAAATTTTATGCTGTTAACTTTAGTTAAATCAAACTTAAATTAAAACATAGTTAATATCAAAAGACCGCTTTCAGGATTTATATGAAAACCTTAGTATTAGGCTCCACCTCAGTATTTCGAAAAACTATTTTAGAAAAACTTAACCTACCCTTTCAAACAGCCAAACCAAATATTGATGAAACAGCATTAATTAATGAAACGCCACAAACATTGGTTGAGCGTTTAGCTGTAGAAAAAGCAAAAGCAGTTGCACACAAATTTTCCAATGCACTTATTATAGGCTCAGATCAAGTCGCAGTTTGTGAGGGGGAAATTTTAGGTAAACCTCATAATTTCGAAAATGGCGTAAAACAACTCCGCAAGTTCAGTAATAAGAGCGTTACCTTTTATACAGGGTTATGTGTATTGGATAGCGAAAATAATAAAGTAACTTCTTTAGTAGAGCCCTTTATCGTTCACTTTAATACTTTGTCACAAAAAGAAATAGAAAACTATTTAAAGGTAGAGCAGCCTTATAACTGTGCTGGAAGTTTTAAAAGCGAAGCGTTAGGGATATGTCTATTTAAAAAGCTTGAAGGTGATGATCCCAATACATTAATTGGGTTACCACTTATCAAGCTAGTAAATTTATTAAAACAACATGGTCTTGATGTACTAGCCGAGCAACACTTGGTGTAACTCAGCTAAAGAATCAACGACGACTTTTGGTTTGTATTGATTAAGCACTTCTCGGTCATGCACACCAAAAGTCACTCCAATGCTATCTACACCGGCATTTTGTGCCATTTTTAAATCATGACTCGTGTCACCAATCATAATAGCTTCATGCGGGGCTAAATTTAATTCCTCTAAAATACTATGTAGCATTGTAGGATCTGGTTTTGACGGCATTTCACCTGCACAGCGGGTAGTGATAAAAAAGGCACTTGTTTCGCTGACATTTAATACGTGATTCAATCCCTCTCTACCTTTACCCGTTGCGACAGCCAATAGCTTATTCTGTTGCTTTAATTGAGTAAGTAAATGAGTGGCATTAGCAAATAAAGGCATTGGTGTTGTATCGCCTTCAAGGTATTCATACTTATATTGCAATCGCATTATTTCTATTTGTTCATCGGTAATGCCTTCAAACAATTCTTTTAGTGCTTCAGGAATACTTAAACCAATAATTTGTTTCGCGGCCTCATTTGACGGCACAGCTAACCCCACAACTTTAGCAGCTGATTGCATTGACGAAACAATACGGTCAACCGAGTCCATTAAGGTGCCATCCCAATCAAAAATAACTAATTTATAATCTTGCATACTTCTCTTCTACAATTAATTCACAATTATTCTCTAACCAATTTAGTTAATAGTTTTTCTAAACTTGGTTCTAGCGGTGCTTCAATCTTTATGCGCTCTTCTGTTTTAGGGTGAGTAAACTCAATACTTGCCGCGTGTAAAAACAATCGTTTCAGTCCCTTACTCTTCATTTCCTCATCAAACCCCTCATGGCCATATTTAGCATCCATGGCAATAGAATGACCGCTTACCTGACAATGAACACGAATTTGATGAGTTCTGCCGGTAACAGGAAATGCCCGTACTAATGTCGCGCCACGATATCGCTCTAAAACTTTATAACGAGTTTCTGATTCTTTTCCGTCTATGTTGTCAACTATAACAACACGTTCACCGGATTTGAGATCGTTTTTTCTTAACCCCTCCGTTACACGGGTTAATTTAGTTGACCAATGACCTTTAACTAACGCGTGATAAAACTTTTGTACTTTCTTATTACGTAACTGTTCATGTAGATGTCGAAGCGCAGATCGCTTTTTAGCGACCACTAAACACCCCGATGTGTCTCTATCTAATCTATGAACCAGTTCTAGCATACGTGCATCTGGTCGAAGTGCTCTAAGTGCTTCAATTAAACCAAAGCTTAAACCACTACCACCGTGTACCGCCATTCCTGAAGGTTTATTGATAACAATTAATCTATCATCTTCAAACAATATTTGTTTTTCTAAATTAGCAACAATATTTAACCCTGTAGAAACCGTATCTGTTTTTTCAGAAACTCGAATAGGCGCAATTCGTAAGACATCATCTATTGCTAATTTGTAAACAGGCTTAATACGTTTTTTATTAACCCGAATTTCCCCTTTACGCATTAAACGATATAAATGGCTTTTAGGAACACCTTTCAAGGTTCTTAGGAGAAAATTATCAATTCTCTGCCCTGCATCTTCACTATCAATGGTAATAAAACGAACTTTAGGTCGATCATCACCCTGAACTACTGTTTTGTCTGCTTTTTGTGACATTGGCTGTGCTTTTTGGTTCAATTCTTTAATGACTGGGAGTTTAACACATTTTTTTTACGGAATTTCAGCATTTAATCCGTTTTTTATTAGCTTATCTAACATTATAGTGGGATAATGATTTGTTAGTATTTTAATGTTAGTTCCTTAACTGAATAAATACTAACGCATGAAGCTTTACAGAGAGACGTAAGAGGCGAACTGCGGCCACATTAATGTGCACCCACTGAAATTATTAGTTTTATTATGACAAAAACTAAACTGATACAAACCAGTAACTACAAGGTGACATATTAAAGGTACGGCCAATTGCAACAGTTAACGTGTGTAATTTGTTAAAAATAGCATAAACAGTTTTATCACTAAAAAGGTATTAGCCCTACTCCATAAAGCAATTTTATTAAATTATTTGGTAAAACTCATTGACCTTTATAACAAAAGTCAACTAACAGTTTAATTTAGCAAAAAGTAAGACGTAAAAAATATCGTCCGCTATTTATTAAACGATTAATATTGAGATTACTAAAAGCACGGCACACTAGCTGTGCACATAAAGAAATATATTGACACTGCTTACCTAACTTACCTTGTTTTGTGGGCATTTTATTGAATTAACAATCAGAATTTAGAGCAGCTTGATCTGGTAAAATGACAGATCAATTTTTTGACATCCGTGAGGCTGACAGATTGCTGTTACCAAAAAACAGATTGCTTTGTGTGTAAAGCAAATGGTGTGTTGTGACTAAAACTGAGTCACACAAACTATGAAACGTATGTTAATAAACGCTACCCAATCTGAAGAATTGCGCGTAGCACTTGTAGATGGACAAAAGCTTTACGATTTAGATATCGAAAGTCCAGGCCACGAACAAAAAAAATCAAATATTTACAAAGCAAAAATCACGCGTATTGAACCTTCTTTAGAAGCTGCTTTCGTAGACTATGGCGCTGATCGTCATGGTTTCTTACCAATGAAAGAAATCTCTCGCGAATACTTTCCCAAAGGCTATAGTTTTCAAGGTCGCCCTAACATTAAAGAAGTGTTACGCGAAGGCCAAGAAGTAATTGTTCAAATTGATAAAGAAGAACGTGGTCAAAAAGGCGCAGCCTTAACCACTTTTATCAGCCTTGCTGGTAGCTACTTAGTATTAATGCCAAACAATCCTCGTGCTGGTGGTATTTCTCGCCGCATTGAAGGTGATGAACGTACTGAATTAAAAGCATCCTTAAGTAAGTTAGACCTGCCAAAAGGCATGGGGTTAATTGTTCGCACCGCTGGTGTAGGCAAAGCTTATGAAGAATTAGAATGGGATTTAAATGTACTATTACACCACTGGAAAGCAATTAGCGATGCAGGAAATAGTCGACCTGCTCCATTTTTAATTCATCAAGAAACTAATCTAATACTACGTGCTATTCGTGATTATTTACGTCGAGATATAGGCGAAGTACTCATAGATCGACCGAAAACATTTGAAAGTGTTAAAAAGCACATTGAAATCGTTCGTCCAGACTTCTTAAGTAAAATAAAGCTCTATGAAAGTGATGTTCCTCTATTCACTCATTATCAAATTGAAACTCAAATAGAAACAGCTTTCCAACGTGAAGTTCGCTTACCTTCAGGTGGTTCTATTGTTATTGACCCTACTGAAGCAATGACTTCAATTGATATCAACTCTGCCCGCGCAACCAAAGGTAGCGATATTGAAGAAACCGCCTTTAATACTAACTTAGAAGCAGCAGAAGAAGTTGCCCGTCAATTGCGTTTACGCGATCTAGGTGGTTTAGTGGTAATCGATTTTATTGATATGACACCTGTACGTCATCAACGCGAAGTAGAAAATCGCATGCGTGATTCTGTCCATCAAGATAGAGCGCGTATCCAATTAGGTCGTATCTCTCGTTTTGGCTTATTAGAAATGTCTCGTCAACGATTACGTCCTTCAATTGGTGAAACAAGCCAAGGGGTTTGTCCTCGTTGTAGTGGTACTGGTCAAGTACGTGGTGTTGAATCTTTAGCTTTATCAATTTTACGATTGATGGAAGAAGAAGCTATCAAAGAAAATACACAGCATGTACAAGCACAAGTTCCCGTTCCTGTAGCCACTTATTTATTAAATGAAAAACGTCGCTCAGTAATGCACATTGAAAAACAACATGGTGCACGTGTATTAATCATCCCTAATCCGCACATGTCTACGCCTCAATATGAAGTTTTGCGTGTTAAAAAGGATGAGACAGTTGCTGAAGCTAGCTACGACGTACCAGTCAAACAGGCTGAGCTTGAAGAAGCTAAAATGCCTAAGTTTGATAAAGAAGCAGTTAAAATCGATGAGCCTGTAATCCAAGCGATGGGGCAAGGTATGACTGCACCTAACGTAGCTAAAACCGAAGAATCACCTGCACCGCAGGTTGCTAAAAATGCAACTAAGCCAACTGGCTTCTTCGCATGGTTAAAAGGTTTATTTACACCAGAAGAAGAAGAAGTTAAAGAAGAGCCTAAACCTGAGACTAAACCTAAACGTCAAGATAACCGTGGTCAACGTGGTCGCCAGGGACAACGTCGTGGTAACTCGCGTAATAATCGTGGTGCCAACCGTAGTGAAGATCGTAATAACACTAAGCAGTCCAAAAACGATGATATAAATAGTAATAACCGTGATGATGGTCAAAAACCTCAGCATAAAGCTAAAACTCGTAAGCCTGATCACGATAGGAATAAACAAGTCAAAGATGAGGTAGTAAAAGAACGTCGCCAACGTAGAAGTAACCGTAAAAAAGTTCGTGCTAATAAACCTGAAAACACGAATATTGAACAAGCTGCTGTTGGGCAACAAAAAAATCAAAAAGAAAATGTAAAAAACAAGGTAAATAGTGCAGAACAGCCGAAAAAGATTGATGAAACAGTTAAGTCTAATGAAAGTGCCTCTGCTGAATTAACGACTTCAAGTGAAGCTTCCCGTGAAGAGCGTCCTCGTAATAGACGTTCTCCTAGACATTTACGTTCAAACGGACAACGTAAACGTCGTGAGAAGAAACCAGAAGATCAAGTGGAAGTAACTTCAACTGAGACATTATCAGCTGAAAGTGTGCCAAGCAATGAAGCTATTGAAGCCCGTTACCCTCCTCATCAAACAACAGCCCCTGAACAATTAGCAGAAGCTCCGTCTGTTGATAATAAGCCTGTTGTTGAAGTGAAAATGGAAGAAAAGCAGCAGGATTTACCTTTTACTGATATAGAAGAAGATAATCAAACTATAGACGCGGTCGAAGCCAAGAGTGACGTTCAAGCTCCAGAAGTTGAACTAGCACAAACTCCAAGCAGTGATGCTGAAACTGAAACAGTTGAAGTAACACCGGTTGTAGAAGCAACTGAAGTTGAAGATCCAAAGGTTGAAGATGATAATGCTACTTCAAATACCATCGTTGACACTAAGCCTGAAGTTGAAGATAAAATAGAAAATAATATTTCTATTGAAACAGAAACTGAAGTTAAAGAGCCTGAATTAGCTCAAGAGCAAGTGTTAACCGAAGAGCCAGTTGTCAAAACTAAAGCTAAGAAAGTTACCACTCAAGTTTCTAAAAAATCTCCAATAAAAGATAAGAAATTGGCTAAACAAGTGAGAAAAGCGAATCGTTTGTCAGGCCGTGCTTCTTCACCAATGACAAAAACTGAAACTATTACCACCATTAACGAAATTCCTCGCAGTTTTATGGCGAATGAAGATCGTATGGCACATCAAGTTTCAGGTCGCACAGCAATCGCTGCTGATGTAACAAGTAGAAGTTCAGCGGGAATGACTAAAGCGAGCTAACAGACTACGATAAGGTTTGATATATTTACCTTAAACCTTTGTAGCTATATAAACAAAAAGGCAATTGATACTAGTATCAATTGCCTTTTTTAATACCTGTCCTCAAGCGATATCAATGTCGCATGTAGAAATAATCCATAATAAATCCTAACAGTGAGATGGTTTGACTATAATCCAAATGTTACAGTCAAAAGCTGCCAATAAAAAAGCCAGCAACGGAGTTACTGGCTTGAAATTCTATCGTCAACAACAATGAAGACAACACATTTACTTATTACCTAACGTGAGCAAGTGCGTCATTGGCAAGTTTAGTAATCGCTGACCAATCTTTGTTTTCAACCGCGCTGTTAGGTACTAACCAAGATCCACCGCAACAAGCCACATTAGACAGTGCTAAATAGTCACGAACATTATTTAAATTAATACCACCCGTTGGGCAGAACTTAATGTCTGGGAATGGACCACCAATTGATTTAATTGCATTCACACCACCTGATGCTTCCGCAGGGAAAAATTTCAAATGGTTATAACCCAAGTCCGCAGCATCCATTAGTTCTGAAATAGAAGCAATACCTGGGATTAAGGCAATACTAGACTCGTTACCGGCCTGTAATAAATCTTTAGTTAACCCAGGGCTAATAGCGAATTTAGCACCCGCGTCTATTGACTGTTGTAATTGATGTCGGTTTGTCACTGTACCAGTTCCAACAATTGCTTCAGGTAACTCTTTAGCAATAAGACTAATGACATCAAGTGCTGCCGGAGTGCGTAAAGTCACTTCTAGTACTTTAACATCCGCTGCTAATAACGCTTCAGCAATTGGCAGAGCATCTTCTACTTTATTGATAACTAATACAGGTACGATTGGCCCGGTAGCGAAAATTTCGCTTGGCATAATTTGCCAATTTTTTGATATTGTCATAATTCCTCTATTTTCATTTTCTATTTGCATCAATAATTTACTGATACATAAATATTTAAAACTCAGCTATTTCTTTAAAGAAAGTTATTTAGCTAAACGACTTAGTATTGTTTTATGCATCAAACAATGAGCAAGCGCCAGTTTCTGCAGAGCTTAAGCTACGACGCATAAATCCAAAAAGTTCACGTCCCATTCCTTGATGATGACCATTGACTTGAAATATTGAATTATCACGTTCAGCCAACTCTTTTTCATCAACCAATAAAGTTAGTTCACCTGTCTCACCGTCAAGGTTTATCATATCGCCAGTTCTTACTTTAGCAATTAGCCCGCCATCTAATGCTTCAGGGCATAAATGGATAGCTGCAGGCACTTTACCTGAAGCACCCGACATACGACCGTCAGTCACTAACGCCACTTTAAATCCTTTATCTTGTAATACTCCCAGTGGCGGCGTTAACTTATGTAATTCAGGCATACCACGTGCTTTAGGTCCTTGGAAACGAACTACCGCAACAAAGTCTTTTTCTAATTCACCTTTATCAAAAGCCGTTTGTAATTCATGTTGATCTTCAAAAACAATTGCAGGGGCTTTCACTACATGGCTACCATCAGGTAAAGATGATGTTTTAATGACAGAAGTGCCAAGATTACCTTTTAATGTTTTCAATCCACCATCAGCTTTAAATGGTTTCGCAACAGTAGCAATAACTTCTTCATCAAGTGACTTTTCAACACAATCAACCCACTTAAGTTCGCCATTATCTAATACTGGTTTTTGGGTATAACGCGTTAAACCACGTCCACAAATAGTTTCTACATCTTCATGTATTAAACCAGACTCAATTAACTCTTTGAACAATAACGCCATACCGCCAGCTTCTTGGAAGTGATTAATATCAGCATGACCATTAGGATAAATTCTAGTAATTAATGGCACTACATGTGATAAATCATTAAAATCATGGAAGTTTATGATAATACCCGCTGCACGGGCAAAAGCGATAATATGCATGATTAAATTGGTTGAACCACCCGTCGCGAGTAATGCAACAATGGCATTAACGATAGAGCGTTCATCTACCATTACACCAATAGGCATGTAATTACCTGATTGTTGAGTTAAGCGTGTTACTTGACGCGCAGCAGCTTTGGTTAACTCTTCACGTAATGGCGTGTTAGGGGGAATAAAAGAAGCGCCAGGTAAATGTAAGCCCATTACTTCAACAACTAATTGATTAGAGTTGGCCGTTCCAAAGAAAGTACAAGTACCAGCAGAATGGTATGAGGCTGATTCAGCTTCTAAAAGCGCATCTTCACCTACTTCACCTTTGGCATATTGTTGGCGAACCATTGCTTTTTCTTTGTTTGGAAGTCCTGAAGGCATAGGACCCGCAGGTACAAAAACAATAGGTAAGTGTCCGAAAGTCATACTCGCAATTAATAAACCTGGTACTATTTTATCGCAAATACCAAGCATTACAGCGCCATCAAACATATTGTGTGATAATCCAACAGCAGTTGCCATGGCTATCACATCACGACTCATTAAACTTAAATCCATACCTGGTTGACCTTGAGTCACACCGTCACACATTGCAGGCACGCCACCAGCAAATTGAGCAACACCGCCGGTATCTTTTACTGCATCTTTAATAATTTGTGGATATGTTTCATAAGGCTGATGAGCACTAAGCATATCGTTATAAGCAGAAACAATTGCGATGTCTGAATGACTCAAGCCTTTTATCGTTTGCTTATCTTCTTTACCACAAGCAGCAAAGCCATGTGCTAAATTACCACAAGACAAACTAGCACGATGGACTGTACTAGATTTTTCGGATTCTATTTTTGCTAAATACGCTGCTCTAGTATCTGCACTTCGAACAATAATTCGCTCGGTAATATCTACTATTTCTTGTTTCATATTTTTCTCAAATTTTATGTCATGGCTAGTTTAAAATGATTAATATTCCGCACTACTCAGCCCAATATACTTGGGTATTAATATTATCCGTGTGTAAAAATTTTCTTATTGGCATCTCAAAGATATCATCACCGTTAAGTGCTTTATCCAATACTTGCTTTTTACTTTCTCCGCATAAATGTAAAAATGTATTTTTACTTTTACTTAATGATGCAAAGCTAAAGGTAATTCGTTGATGGGGTGCTGTTGTTGGCTCTACTTTCATAAGGGCATTTTCATTGTTAATATCTAAACCCTGTTTAATTTGAGCACTACATGGGAATAATGACGCTGTGTGCCCATCTTCACCCATTCCCAAAATAAGTACATCCAATGGTAATATAGTATTGGCCGCTGCAACATTCAGATCAGCTAACGTTTCATCACACAATTGTTCGCCCTGTTTTAAATGAAAAAACTTGGCTGCAGACGTTTTATTTTGTAATAAATTTTCATGTACTAAACGGGTATTACTATCCTTTGAATGAATATCAACCCAACGTTCATCTGCCAGTGTAATAGTGACCTTTTTCCAATCAATATCTTTATTTGATAACACTTTGAAAAAACCATTCGGCGTAGAACCTCCCGAAACAGCAATACTCGCTTTACCATTGCGTAAAATAGCTTGTTGAAGTATTTCACTCACTTTGTCCGCTAACGATATATCTAACTGTTCACGGGTATCGAAAATATTTTGCTCAAACATAGTTATTCTACCCACTGGCGATCATCTCGCGCTATTAATGATATAGAGGATACTGGCCCCCATGAGCCGGCTGCGTATGGTTTCGGAGATTCATTGGTTGATTTCCATGCATCTATAATACTATCAGCCCATACCCAAGCAGCTTCAACTTCGTCACGACTAACAAATAATGACTGATTACCATTTAATACTTCTAACATTAAACGTTCATAGGCATCGATAACTCGTTGATCTTGATAAGTATCCGTAAAACTTAAATCCAGTTTGTTTTCTTGAATATTCATTTGCGAAGCAATACCTGGAATTTTATTCATCATTTGTAATTCAACGCCTTCGTCAGGCTGTAATCGAATGGTTAACTTATTCGCTGGTAGATCACTATAACTGTCTTTAAAAATATTGTGTGGTTGCTCTTTAAAGTGAACCACAATTTCACTATGTTTTGCAGGCATACGTTTACCGGTACGTAAATAGAAAGGTACGCCTGACCAACGCCAGTTATCTATTTCTGCTTTAATTGCAACAAAGCTCTCCGTTTTGCTAGAAGTATTTGCATCTTCTTCATTCAAGTAACCTGGCACTGCAATACCATTTAGGAACCCGTCGGTATACTGGCCTCGAACTGTTTTATCTTTGACATTAGTACGATTAATAGGACAAAGTGCTTTAATCGCTTTTAATTTTTCAGCACGAATACTTGACGCACTTAAATCAGCAGGAGGCTCCATTGCTAATAAGGACAAAATTTGTAATAAATGATTTTGGATCATATCCCGCATTTGACCCGCGTCATCATAAAAACCCCAACGACCTTCTATACCTACACTTTCAGCAACAGTAATTTGCACATGATCGATACTGTTCCGGTCCCAATTAGTGGTAAAAAGTGAATTAGCGAAACGTAACACTAAAAGATTTAAGACTGTTTCTTTACCTAGATAATGATCGATACGATAGATTTGATTTTCATTAAAAAAACGTGCTACTTGATCATTAATAACTTGAGAAGACTCTAAGCAATGACCGATAGGTTTTTCCATTACGACACGATCATCATCACAAACAAGATTGGCGTGATTAAGGCCATCACATATATCACCGTAAATAGAAGGTGATGTTGAGAAATAATATACGCGAGTGCTATTCCCACCAGATAAAGTGTCTGCTAATTGGTTATACGAAGAAGCATCTTTTAAATCAAGTTCTTGATATACTAGACGCGCAGTAAAGCGTGCTAAAACATCTTCATCTAATGGCTCCTTAACAAAATTGTTAAGGTTTTCTAATACTATTGTTTTAAATTCTTCAATACTGTGACTTGGACGGGCAACACCAACAATACGGCTGGCGGCATTAATTAACCCACACACCTCTAATTGGTATAATGCGGGCAATAATTTGCGGCGGGATAAATCTCCTAAAGCACCAAAAATCACAATTTCACTTGCAGATTGACAATCTAATTTATTCATAAAAATTTCTGACCTTATGTTCTAACTAGAGCTCCGATGGATAAGCTCAATTAATTAATAACTGCGTAATGTATGCCAAACATATTAAAAATGTTCTATCTCATGCTAATTTTATTTTTGTTCATTTATCCATCATATGTTCATTGACTTACTTAAAAGTTACTCCGCTAAAAGCCAATAAAATCTTTGAAATATTCAACAAATACATAACTGAAATTATTGTGTTAAATTTATACTACGCCCCAATTCACTTGCCCACATGCTTTTGCGGTCAAACGTTACTTTTTATGAGACGAAATGGAAATAAAGTTAATAACCACTTTAAGTCCCTATTTTCAATAGGTTATATAAAACCAAAGCACAACAACACAATGTAACTAAACTACATATAGTTATAATTTAGCGCCTTAATGTTCTTCAGTAAAGCTATTTTTGGTAATTTTATTACGGAATTTATCAAGAAAAGGCGAAACACAAAAATAAAACATAATAAAACAATAACTTAATTCAAGGTTATATATTATAAAACAATAGGCGCATGCTTGATATTTACTGTTTGTTAATTAAACACTTGCAAAATTCATACGTTTTACATTATATTAGCTAGGATAATGAAATAAAATTTCACAAATTTTGTTAATTAAATAGAAAATAAATTACAGTAATAAATAGTAGTTAGCCGTTGACCAATAAAATTTAAACTTTACTTTGCTAAGAAATATAAGAATTACTAGCAAGATTAGTATATCTAGGATCAAAAGATAATGAATATATTAGAAAAGCTCACAAACGAACTAGACACTTTAAGTAAATCAGAGCGTAAAGTAGCTGAAGTCATATTATCTTCACCAAATACTGTTATACATTCAAGTATAGCTGCTCTAGCTAAGCAAGCTAATATAAGTGAACCTACAGTAAATCGCTTTTGTCGTCGTTTAGATACGAAAGGTTATCCCGACTTCAAACTTCATTTAGCCCAAAGCTTAGCTAACGGTACCCCTTACGTTAACCGCCATGTAGATGAAACTGATAGTGCAGAAGATTACACATCAAAAATTTTTGAATCGACTATGGCCAACCTTGAAGTGGCTCGTAAAAACTTAGATACAAATCTAGTTAACCGATCAGTTGATGTATTAACACAAGCAAATAAAATTTCATTTTTTGGTTTAGGGGCTTCCGCCGTTGTCGCTCATGATGCACAAAACAAATTTTTTCGCTTTAATGTGCCCGTTGTTTATTTTGATGACATATTAATGCAACGTATGAGTGCTATAAATAGTCGTCAAGGTGATGTTGTTATTGTTATATCTCACACAGGTAGAACAAAATCACTAGTTGAGGTAGCAAGTTTAGCTAAAGAAAATGATGCAACAGTTATTGGTATTACCACAAAAGATACACCATTAGCTAAAGAATGTAGCATCGTTTTATCAGTCGATGTTAGCGAAGATACAGATCTATATATGCCAATGGCTTCTAGAATTGCACAATTAGCATTAATTGATGTATTGGCAACCGGATTTACCTTACGAAGAGGTAGTAAATTTAGGGATAACTTGAAAAAAGTTAAGGATAGTTTACGAAGCTCACGCTTTGAAAGAAAAGATTAAGCGTTAATTTTACATAAAATAAAACGCAAACTAACGTAAAACCATTTAAAGAAACAATAAGGATTAACATGCCTAGAAGAACGAAAATTGTTGCCACGCTTGGTCCGGCAACCGATGATAAAGCAATATTAAAATCAGTACTCGCTGCTGGTGTAAACGTAGTGAGACTTAACTTTTCTCATGGGATCCCGCAAGACCATATTGACAGAGCTAATAACGTACGCGAAGCTGCTAAAGAACTAGGTATATATGTTGGTATTTTAGGCGACTTACAAGGACCTAAAATTCGAATTTCTACCTTTAAAGATGGACCAATCAAACTAGCTATCGGTGATAAATTCGAACTAGACTCCACTTTAGAAAAAGGTTTAGGCTGCCAAGAAAAAGTAGGGATTGATTATAAAAAATTAGTACAAGATGTTAATTCAGGCGATATTCTATTGCTTGATGATGGTCGCGTACAATTAGAGGTTTTATCTACTTCTAAAACCTCCGTTTTTACTGTTGTAACAGTAGGTGGTCCATTATCTAATAATAAAGGTATTAACCGTCAAGGTGGCGGGCTAACTGCTCCTGCACTTACAGCTAAAGACAAAGAAGACATTAAACTTGCAGCTAAAATCGAAGTTGATTTTCTTGCTGTTTCATTTCCACGTGATGCCGCAGATATGCGTGAAGCACGATTACTTGCTCAAGAAGCAGGTTGTGATGCTCGTTTAGTGTCTAAAGTTGAGCGTGCTGAAGCAGTAAATGACGATGAAGTTTTAGATGGAATAATTCTTGCCTCTGATGTTGTAATGGTTGCTCGTGGTGATTTAGGTGTAGAAATTGGTGATGCTGAGCTTGTAGGCAAACAAAAACATATTATTGCCCGTTCACGCCAATTAAACCGTGCAGTTATTACCGCAACGCAAATGATGGAAACCATGATTGAACAGCCGATGCCAACACGTGCTGAAGTTATGGATGTAGCAAATGCCGTGTTAGACGGTACCGATGCGGTAATGCTTAGTGCTGAAACAGCTGCAGGTAAATACCCAGTTGAAACAGTAACGGCAATGGCTGGTGTTTGTCTTGGTGCTGAAAAACATCGTTCAGTAAATATTTCGAATCACAGAATGGATTCAACATTTACTGAAGTATCAGAAACGATTGCATTATCAGCTATGTATGCAGCCAACCACTTAGAGGGTGTTAAAGCGATTATAGCCCTAACTGAGTCAGGCCAAACTAGCAAACTAATGTCACGCGTCACCTCTGGCTTGCCTATTTACTCTTTATCTCGTCATGATAAAACATTAAATAAAACAGCAATTTACCGTGGCGTTTATCCTGTTGCTTTTGATTCAACACAAAGTAAAGATATAAGCTTAGACAGCGATATACTTAAAGCAGTATGTAAAGAAGCAGACTTAAAAGTTGGCGATAAAATAATGTTAACTCACGGTGATTTAATGGAAACCGTTGGTGCATCAAATACACTAAAAGTATTAGTTATTAATAAAAAACACTTAAGTTAATAAAAATATTGAGCAGTGAATGTCGAGAAATCGATGTTCATTGCTCTTTACTTTATACCACGTTAATCCAATTCTTCTATTGCAATACCAACAAGAAAACACCCTTCAAATTCTTCATCAATTCGTACAACCTTACCGCGTATAGAAAGGGTTTGTACTAAGTCTGATGCTGAATCAAGTTTAATTTTCACATGCGTTGACATGGCTAATGGATGTTCTAATTCAATTGCGATACCGGTAGCACTTAAATCTCGACAAGTCGCCGTTATTTGGCTATTGGCTTCATCATCAATCACAGTAACAACTACTTCACTGTTTAACATCATGCGGTAAAAGTCACGCTTGTCATCAAAATTTATCATTAGTACTCCAAAATAAAATTACTGTTCAGCTGAATTCAGCATAGGGTGAACCATTTTTTAAAAATCTAAACAAAAGCAGTTACATTATTTATACGTAGCTTAAGCCTATGTGTCAAATATCTATGAAAAGCTTTTTAAATGATTAAAAATTCGTTTTAAAGAGATTGGCTGTGCTGTACCTAAATTTTGAGCGAACAAAGAAATTCGTAATTCCTCAATCATCCATTTAGTCACTAAAATATCTTGTGATATAGGCTTATCTTTTCGTTGGTTTGATAACACGTTTTCATATTTATCCACCGCTTTATTTACTTCAATTAGCTTCAATCTATCTTGATTAGGATCTATCGGTAATTTCTCTAAACGACGTAATATGCCCTTTAAATAGCGAATAATATCATCTAATTTTTCGATGCCAGAAGCCCCTACAAAGCCCTTAAAAACTAAAGATTCACTTTGCTGTTTAACATCACCATGAGATTGAATAACATTAAGCGCTACACTCCCTTTTAACTTTTTAGCTATATCGTGACGTAAACTTAATGCCTGCTCAACTTTAATTGCAGCGGTTAACACAGAATCAGATATTTCTGCCCTGACATAATCTCTAACTTTTACAAAATCATTTTCTTTTCTTGGTAGATGTTCTAACTTATTATTTTGTAGATATTGCTTAACTAAATAAACACAAGCGGCTTGAATACAATCTTGTAACAAGTCAGCAATTGATCCAAAAGGATTAAAATATAAACCTAGCTTAGCTTTATTTGGCAATTTTTCTTGTAAGTATTTCAATGGCGATGGAATGTTTAATAAAATTAAGCGACTGATGCCTGCTAACATAGCTTGCTCAGCATGCTCTTGAAGTTCAAACAACTCAATAGCAACACTGGTGTTATGATCCACCAAAGCAGGAAATGCCTTAATCGATATATTAGCTACCTTTTTCTCGTAACTTGGCGCTAAGTCGCCAAAGTCCCATTGGCTTAATTTACTTTTTTCTATGCCCTTCTCTGCGACTTGTTTAATTGAGGCTTTTACTTTTCCTTGTAACTCAGATTTGAGCAAATTAAGATCCCGACCTTGCTTTAATAGATGACCTTTTTCATTAACAATTTGAAAGTTCATTGTTAAATGCAATGGTAAATCCACGCTGTCCCAAGCATCTTCAGGTAATCTAACACCAGTCATACGTAATAACTGTTTTGCTAGGGCATCAACTATGTTTCCTTGCACCAAACTCATGTTCGCTAAACAAGCTTCAGCATAATTAGGTGCGGGTACAAAATTACGGCGTAGTGTTTTAGGTAGGGCTTTAATTAATGCAATAACTAAATCATAACGAAGTGCAGGAATTAGCCAATCAAATCCTTCATCTTGGCACTGATTTAACATGCTGATAGGGATAATAACGCTGATACCATCATCTATATCACCAGGGCTAAAGTGATAGGTTAGCGGCAAAGTTAAATTACCTTGATGCCAAGTATCAGGGTATTCTTTAATTGATATTTCATTGGATGATTCATTGAGTAAAAATTCTTTAGTAAAACTAAGTAATTTACCATCTTGTTGCTTTACTTTTTTCCACCATGCTAAAAAGCTACGCTGACAAATTACCGTTTCTGGGAGTTTATCTGTATAAAAATCCACAAGCTGTTGTTCATCAATTAGGAAGTCTTTACGCCTAGCTTTTTGTTCTAGTGCTTCTATACTAGCGACTAACTCTTGATTTTGTGTGAGAAACTTTTCTTTAATAGAACAATCGCCATTAACAAGCGCCTCTCGAATAAAAAGCTCTCTGCAGGTATTTGGTTCAATTTTATTAAAGTTTATTTTTCGTTTAGTAACGATGCTTAAGCCATAAAGGCTCACTTGTTCAAAGGCCATTACTGCCCCTTGCTTTTTCTCCCAGTGAGGTTCACTATAACTACGCTTTAATAAATGCTCTGCTAAAGGCTCTATCCACAAGGGATCAATACGGGCATTCATCCTTGCAAATAAACGACTGGTTTCAACTAGCTCAGCTGACATTAACCACTTTGGCGGTTTCTTCGACAGTGCTGAACCAGGGAAAACAAAAAACTTACTACCGCGAGCGCCCTTAAACTCTCGATTTTCGTCTTGCTGCCCTAAGTGACTCAATAAACCAGAAAGCAATGCCTGATGAACAGAGATTAGACTTGAAGGAATATTATCATCTTGTTTTTTTTGATTATTGTCATTAGCTACCTCAGCTACAGAAAACTGATAATCAACCGACGTAAGAGTTATTTTTTGCTCTTTTAACGTTAATTTAAGCTGACTGAAAATATCCTGCCATTCACGTAAACGTACATAAGATAAATACTCTCGCTGACATAACTTTCTAAAGTGATTTTGCGATAAGTTTTTCTGCTGTTCATTCACATATTGCCATAAATTAAGCAGACTAATAAAGTCTGATTGTTTATCTTTAAAGCGATTATGTTTTTCATCCGCCGCTTGTTGCTTTTCGTGTGGCCTTTCGCGAGGATCTTGAATACTGAGGGCACTAACAATAATTAACGCTTGTTCGATACAGCCTAAATCAATCGCAGTTAACACCATTTTTGCTAAACGAGGATCAATAGCAAACTTAGACAATAATCGCCCTGATTTTGTCAATTGAGTATGGTTATTATTGCTGTTAACCGTATTATCAACTGCGGCCAGTTCTTCTAATAATTTAACCCCATCATTAATGTTTCTATTATCTGGTGGCTCAACAAAAGGGAAATTACCTATTTCACCTAAATCTAATGCCAGCATTTGTAAAATAACGGTCGCTAAATTAGTACGTAATATTTCAGGATCAGTAAATTCTGGCCTGTTCAGGTAATCATCTTCACTGTACAAACGGATACAAACACCTGATGACACACGACCGCAGCGCCCTGCTCTTTGATTAGCACTGGCCTGTGAAATGGATTCTATAGGTAAGCGCTGTACCTTAGTACGATAGCTATATCGAGAAATACGTGCGGTACCGGGATCAATTACATATTTAATGCCAGGCACCGTTAAAGATGTTTCAGCAACGTTGGTCGCAAGTACTATATTACGACCAGTGTGGGGTTTAAAAATTCTATTCTGCTCGCTAATGGTTAATCGGGCATAAAGCGGAAGAATTTGGGTATGACGTAAATTAGCTTTATTTAAGGCAAGCGCAGTATCACGAATTTCTCGCTCACCATTGAGAAAAATTAGAATATCCCCTTGGCTTTGACTGCTATTGGGTAGTTCTGATAACTCATCAACCGCATCGAGGATCCCGCTAATGATATCTTTGCCTTCATAAGAGCCGTCATTAGATGAAAAGGGTTTATCGTCGCTGTTACTTTGTTCAGAACCTTCATTTAATGGACGATAACGCATTTCAACCGGATACGTTCTACCAGACACTTCAATAACCGGTGCTGGTTTACCCGTTTTGTCGGCAAAATGATTAGCAAAACGTTGAGGGTCTATGGTTGCTGATGTAACAATAACTTTTAAATCAGGACGCTTGGGTAAAATTTGTCGTAAATAACCTAAAATGAAATCAATATTTAAACTACGTTCATGCGCCTCATCAATAATGATGGTGTCGTATTGGCGAAGTAATCGATCTTTTTGCATTTCCGCCAACAAAATACCGTCAGTCATCAATTTAATATAACTGTTACTGCTCACCTGATCGTTAAAACGAACTTTATAACCAACTTGTTCGCCAAGTTTGGTATTAAGCTCTTCAGCAATACGATTTGCAACGGTTCTAGCAGCAATTCTGCGCGGCTGAGTATGGCCAATAAGGCCATCAACCCCCCTACCTAATGCCAGACAAATTTTTGGAATTTGTGTAGTTTTACCTGAGCCAGTTTCACCTGCAATAATCACTACTTGATTGTCACAAATGGTTTGAGCAATTAGCTGAGCATTTTCGCTTATCGGTAGACCTTCAGGATAACTTACCTTAGGTAGGTTCTGTAACTTTTGCTGCTTTTCATTAATTGATTGCTCAATTGCTTTTGCTGTTCTATTAAGGTTTTTAGCTTGTTGTTCAAGTTTAGATACAGCTGAATTATCAGATGATTGAAGTTGGCTAATGATTCTTTTGTGATGCACTAATTGTTTTTTAAAACGTGCAAAATCAGACTGCTTTACTTGAGTTAACAACTCAAATAAAGTTTGAATATTAGTTGGTTTAACAAGGGTTTTATCAAAAAGCAAACTAGACTCTATAACTTATAAAATGAAATGACGAAACATAAAGTCTATTTTATCAGGTCTATCGAAAAAATTACATTGTCCATCTGCTTTTTCAATTAGAAGAATTACATACAGTTTATTTAGTGCTCTGCGTGTTTTTTATCTACTTTTAATTTTGCCCTTAAATGCTTATCTATTGCGTGTAAAACATCACTACGACAAATAGTCCCTAGCAGGCTGCCGTCATCATCAACCACAGGATAAACCTTGGGTTTATTTTTTAACATTAACTGTCCCAATTCAATCATAGTATCATGTGGCTTCATTGTTAAAACATCGGTACGCATTAAGTCTGCAACCTCTGCAACATGCTCATTGTAATAAATAGTTTCGAGCATTTTGGCTAACACATCACTTTCAGATAAAAAACCAATCACTTTACCGCTATCATCAACAACGGGTCCGCCAATTTGTTTCGTTTTTAAAAAGAGAGAAGAGGCTTCTTCTATTGCCATTTCCGCGGTAAAAGTCACGGGGTAATGGTTCATGTAATCTTGTACAATTATCGATTCCATCATAAATCCTTATATATTTTATAAAAAAGCGTATATTTGATCACCTTTGTATTCTTAGTGTGTCAAACAACGATTTATTCAGACAGAAATTAACCTAAGTTAATAAAACACAATCTACGAAAAACCGATACCACACTCGGTGAAAAAACATACAACCACCATACTATAAATGTAGATAACTCTTTTAAAAAACACCAATTTTGATGGGTTTTCTTAGCTGTTAATATGCATATTTATTCTGTGCATACAAAGTTGCTGCTTTTAACCAAACAGAACCAACATTACCATTACCAACGGCTTTACCATCTAACATAGTAACGGGGGCAATTTCTTTAGATGAACTTGTGATCCAGATTTCATCAGCTTTCTTAACTTCATCTAGGGTTATAACTCGCTCTACAAGCTGCAGAGAAGCATCCTTAGCCAATATGTCTATCACTAAACGGCGTGTAATGCCTGGAAGAATTTGATTATCTTGAATAGGGGTCGAAATAACACCGTCTTTAACAATAAAAATATTCGATGCACTTGCTTCAGTTAATTCATTATTACTGTTATATAATAAAGTTTCTTGGCTGCCCGCTTCAAAACCTTCTTGAAAATGTAAAACATTGCCCAACAAAGAAGTCGATTTTATTTGGCAACGCTTCCAACGGAGATCCTCACTACTAGTTAATGAATAACCTTTTCCTACGGTAGCCAAGTCAGGGATTTTAGGTACCACTATTTCAAAAGCCATTGCAAACACGGTGGGCGCTACATTTTTTGGAAAAGCATGAAAACGTTTAGTATCTGTACCTCGACTTACCTGTATATATAACCCTAACGGACCAGCGCCATTTTGTTCACTTAAGGTATTACATAATGTTTTCCATTGTGCATCATCCCAATTTAAGTCAATACCAATAGCATTGAGTCCATCGTTCATACGATTAATATGACCTTGAAATCCAACCATTTTTCCAGAATATGACGGAATTACTTCATATATACTATCACCAAATAAAAAGCCACGATCAAGGGGGGAAATTTTAGCTTCTTCAATAGGCATATAATCGCCATTTAAAAACACTGTACTCATTTTTGTTTCCTATAATTTTACTATCTCTTAATAGCCAATTAACGTTCTAATTCGCCGAATTAAGGCCATACCTTCTGATACAGGTAGGCTATCTTCTGTTAATTCATTTTTACGGGTGATGCCATCTAGGCTGCCTAAGTTACAGATATATTTTAAAACCTGTTCTGGGCTAGTTTCATTTAATAGATCTTTTTCAGACCAAAGGCTTAAGAAGGCTAAAATGCCATAAACGCCCCAGTTTGATACATCGCTAATAATCAACTCGTCACACTTAGTCACAGCAGGGATTATATCTAACTCAGCTAAATACTCATTGACGTTACCCATGCCTATTTCATTGCCACCGTCACCAATTGCAATGGTTGGACAATTCGCTTCAATCATAAAATAATCGAAACAAGCCGCACGTGCACTAATATCTTCACCTCGCATATTATGGTAACAACCATTTTCAGC
>JAWUXK010000023.1:0-7078 GCA_034111385.1 Colwellia sp.
TATTTAACGGATAAGGCACCACATAGAAATATTTTCTAATGCATTAGAAAATATTAAAGTCAGTTACTGATTAAATTATTTAGTATTGTTTTTGACTGATAGAGAGAATTGATAGCCTTCTGGGCTTTTACCTACCAAATACACTAATGATTCTTCCCTCTGTGGGTTATCAAATTCGATACGAAATAAATTCTCAACAGATAAGTTAGATTTAAAGTGTTTATCACCAACCGAAAAATCATCGAAAAACTTTTCATCTACTGCTTCAAACTCAGTATTTATAATTTTCTTTCCAAGACTGTTACGCGTGTAAACCTTGACCATTTTTTTCTTGTAACCGCTAATCCCCGTCCAATCAATTAAGTTGTAAATACCATCAACATTTTTATTTTGATAGGCCGTAAGGTAACGCTTTTCTAGTTCCACCATTGATTGGGGAAGATTACTCGCCAATATGCTTGTACTAAACAAACATAAAAGACTTGCTGATAATAATTTCATAATGATACTCCAAAGTTATATTTTAATTATATTAGGGGTTATTGTAAGTTTGACTAAAAAACATCATTAGGCTGAATGATATTGAATTTTTTCATTTTTCTATAAATCGTTGAACGACAGATGCCTAATTCTTCTGCGACACCTGTAATATTCCATTTATGCTTTCGTAAGGAATTGAGCAATACATTAGCCCCTTCATCATTAAAACTGTTAGGTGTATCGAGTTGATTGTCATCCATCTTTGGCATTGTATTGATATCAGGTTTACTATCAATAATTTCTGCTGGTAAATCATTAACCGTTATAATCCCCCCCTCTTTTAAGGCTAAGGCATATTTAAGCGCGTTTTTCAGTTGGCGGATATTACCGGGCCAAGGATAGACTAATAATAATTGATAAGCTTGAGGCTCAAACTGAATGACATCAACAGAGGTGTTTTCTGATTTTAATACAGATGAAATAACGTCTTCTTTATCATTACGTTCTCTTAGCGCTGGTAGCTTCAGAGACATTCCATTGAGGCGATAATAAAAATCTTCCCTAAATTCTTTATTTTTTATCTGTTCTATCAAATCTTGATGAGTAGCCGAAATAACTTTAACATCTAATATTTCAGCCGTTTCGGCGCCTAAAGGTAAAACCTCCTTTTCAGCAAGGGTACGGAGTAATCTAGTTTGCAATTGAATTGGCATATCACCAATTTCATCAAGAAATATCGTGCCACCATTTGCTTGGCTTAACTTACCTTTCATACCATTTTTACGAGCCCCCGTAAAAGTCCCACTTTGATAACCAAATAACTCGCTTTCAATCAATGATTCTGGGATTGCAGCACAATTAAGCGCTATAAATGGGCCACTAGCACGATCACTTTCATCATGAATAGCTCTAGCAAATGCCTCTTTACCTGTTCCTGTTTCTCCTTGAAGAAGAATAGGAATATCTTGGTTTATAACTTTTCGAATACGGGTAATGCTAGACACAACGTTTTGATCATTGCCTTTAAGTTGATCGAGTGATGGGTGGCCATGATGTGTTTTTTTTGTTTTATTTTTACTCTTAACCGCTGTATTGATTTTGCTGAGTAATCGTATTGGGACGTTAAAATGCAAGGTAAATTGTTCATCACTATTGCCTATTGTGATTGAAGAATCGGTTAAGCCTCCCTGAGTGTTTTTTTGCAGTTCTTCAATAGATAACGTTAATACTGACTCTATTTTTTTTCCTATTAAGTCACCCATAATTGTTATGGCATACTGAGAGAAAGAGTTTCGATTAGCACCTATAATATTCCCACTTTCGCTTAGGGCAATTAAGCACTCTTGTCCTTCTTCTCCGAAGTTATTCATCGGCTTAATTGTAATAATAATATTGTTACGGTGAAAATGATGAAAGTGGCTATTTTCAATCATTCTTGCGTACATGGTGACTAATTTTAGGGTCAGGTATTGTGTTTCCCTAGTACCGCTGGCGGTAAGGGATGAAGCATTTAAACACCCCATGAAGTTACCTAATGAGTCAAAAATGGGTGATGTAGCGCAAGTCATGTTACTACTGTAAGAGCTGTAGTGCTCTTGTCCATGTACTATTAAAGGTTTTTTTTCTATCAGTGAAGTACCTATTGCATTAGTACCTGCTAGCTTTTCATTCCAACAAGAGCCTAAAACAAAACCACTTTTTTCAAAAAGGTCTACTTCGCTGTAGGGTAATCGCTTAGCGACGGCAACTCCTTGACTATCAGCAAGTAATACCGCTAACCCCGCCTGGTTTAACGCATTACCAAAACTATTTACTCCATCTGTTGCTATTTTGAAATAGTCTCCCATCAGTTGCTGATGGTTTTTCAATTCGTGTGAGGTTAAAACTACGCCCTCTCTTTTAACATCAGGCTCAAGCTGATAATCGGTAAAGCAGCGCTCCCACGATTTTACAATCATTGATTCAGGTTTGATTGCTCTTTGTTGAAAGTCACCTGTGATATAAGCAACTACATCTTCTGTTTTTTTATTCGTCGGGTATTGAGTTATCATTATTATTTTCCTGACTTAGGACTTTAAAAGACAGGTAAAGCGGAAAGTATATTGTTCACACGCCGATTTACTTACTTTACTAATAAAGCCATTTTTAAATGCTTTAGGTATAAGAGCAAATACTGAGCCAAATGTAAACTTACTGAATTTAATTTTCCTATATAACCTAAAGTACCTTATTACAAAGCCTAGACAACATCTATTGAACTCATAGAAATCATCGTCGTTAGTGATTTCATCAAAACGAAATAATAAACATATTCTGGCTGTCGCTACACGTGTAGCGTTTTATGCAACACTTGTATCGCTAGTGTGACACTTGTTACTTATTATCGGCATCTGTTAATAATATGCCTTTCTATTTAACCCCTGTATAAACAAACTTGGGCTCCAAAAGGTAGTTCTGCAGGATGTATCACGTTAATACTTTTGATTTGTTGATTGTTGTTTATCTCACCTAATTGATTGACGACAAATTCCATGCTGTGCATTACTTTATGCGTATCTAAAACAACAATGGTATTTTCACCGTCTACTCTTTTATTTAAGTGTTGTTTTAAATCATAGTCAAAAATAAGTACACCACTCTCATTATTTGCCATTAAAGGATGAAATATTCGTATTTGAGCTTGATTGATATCAGAAGATAATTCTACCGAAGAGGAAGACCAATTTAACTCGCTTAACAACGGCCAATTATGAATATAAATTTTATCATTCATATTGTTACGATATTGATACAATGCAAGCCACTGTGGAAACTGCTCCAGTGAATCAATCATAGAAAATGACACTGAAGAACACTGCAAAATACTTTCAAATCTCCCCATAGTAACTCCATTATTTAAGGAAGGTATTAAATCGGTACAACTGGTATTGAAAAGTAACTATCCTTTTCAATACCAACTATACAATTAAAACAATTAGTTATTTAAGCTTGAATATATACAACATGTGTATGTGAATATTCATATAAACCATGCTTTCCGTCAGCACCACCAATACCTGACTTACGCGTGCCTGCATGAAACCCTTGCATCGCTTCGAAGTTTTCTCGGTTAATGTATGTTTCACCAAAGCTAAGTTGATTAGCCGCTTGCATCGCTTTACTGATATCGCGTGTGTATAAAGAAGAGGTTAAGCCATAATCACTGGCATTAGCTAATGCGATTGCTTCAGGTAGATCTTGGACAATTTGAATAGGTAATACAGGACCAAATATTTCTTTATTCATGATTTCCATATCACTACTACACTTAGCTAAAACAGTTGGCTTGTAATGATAACCTGCGCCAAGGTCGGCAATTTCACCACCGGTAATAAGCTCTGCTCCTTGGCTTTTAGCTGTTTCAACCATCTGTGCAACTTTATCACGACCAATTTGATTAACTAAAGGCCCCATATCCAGGTCTGATTGCAGTAAAGGATCGCCGTAAGTGACCTTTTCCATTGATAGTTTTAACTTACTAGTAAATTCATCAGCAACATCAGCTTGAACATAAACGCGTTCTGCGCAGTTACACACTTGTCCTGTATTGATAACACGTGAAGAGGTGATAGCTTGAACGGCTAAATCGATATCAGCATCATCTAGGACAATGGCTGGCGCTTTACCACCAAGCTCTAAATTAACCTTAGTTATATTTTTTGATGCGGTTGCCATGATGCGACTACCCGTATCAACACTGCCTGTAAAGCTAATCATGTTGACTCGCTTATCGCTAGTCAATTGTTGCCCTACACTGCCAACACCACCTACAACATTAAATACGCCAGCTGGTAAACCAGATTCAGCAACAATTTTTGCAAACTCATAACAGTTATTCGGCGTTTCTTCGCTAGGCTTTACAACAATGGTATTGCCCATAATTAACGCTGGAGCCATTTTTCTAGCAATCAAGAAAAAAGGAAAATTCCATGGCAGAATTCCAGCCACTACGCCTAAGGGTTTGCGAAATAAAAAGATGTTTTCCCCAGCACGATCGCTGGTGATTACTTCACCTTCAATGCGCCTAGCCCATTCGGCCATATAGTCAAGATAATCAGCGGTAAAGTTCACTTCTACTTCTGCTAAAGGAAGTACTTTTCCTTGCTCTTTAGTGATACACAACGCTAACTCAGAAGCGTTTTTACGAATACCTTGGGCAATCTTACGTAAATAACCAGCACGTTCAATAGCTGGTCTTAAGCTCCAAGCTATTTGCGCATCTTTAGCGCAACTAAGCGCATTATCAACATCTTGTTCACTCGATTGCGGAGTAGTAGATAACAACACTTGATTTGCAGGATTGTAGTTTTCTACTTCGTCCCCAGATAAATCAGTAAACTGACCATTAATAAAATTTTGATAACGGGTAATGGGCTCAGACATTGTCAGGCTCCTTTGATATTTTATAAAGTTTGGGAGTGTCTGCTGATTGCTATGCAACCAGCAGAACTTTGATTTACATTTACTCTTTTCTGTACTTATTTAATCTTACTTTTTAATGCAAATACATTAATAACGCCGCCTTGTGGAACAACTGTTTTATGATCCATTATTGAGTCAAAAGCGCCTTGCATACGTTGTGCATCAACACCCCAGCCAGACTGAACAGCAATGTATTGAACACCATCAACTTTAAAGCTTGAAGGTACAGCGGTAACACCAGAACTCATGTTGTGTTCCCATACTTTCTTACCTGTTCGTGCATCTAAAGCACGGAACTTACGATCATTAGAACCACCAGAGAATAATAAGTCACCACCAGTTGTTAATAGTGGGCCCCAGTTCATTTCTTTGATATTAAATGTCCAAACTTTTTCATTTTTGTTTAAATCCCAAGCTTGAATTTCACCAATATGATCAGCAGCACCATCAGCTAAACGAACGTTTGTTAAGATTTCTGAAATTGGAACACCAATATACAGTTCACCAGGCTTACGTTTGCCAAGTTTCACACCACCCATTTCTGAACATAAGTTTTCAGTAGCAGGGATGTAGAATAATCCAGTTTTAGGGCTATAAGACTCTGGTGGCCAATCTTTACCACCCCATAGCGATGGACAGAAAGTCACTTTTTTACCGATACCTGGAGTATGTTTAGGATCGTAAGTTGGGCGACCAGTTTTCTTGTCTACACTAGTAAATACGTTTTGTTTAACGTAAGGTTTTGCTTTAACGAAATCAATTTTACCATCTGGTTTACGCTCTAAAATCCAAAGGTAACCGTTACGACCTGCGTGAACTAAGCCTTTAACTTTTTTACCTTCATGCTCAATATCGATGATCAAAGGTGCAGAAACCTCATCCCAATCCCAAGCATCATTATGATGATACTGATGATACCCAACCATTTTCCCTGTTTTAACATCTAGAGCAATAACAGAGTTAGCATATAAGTTATCTCCTGGACGAGCATCAGGCATCCAAGGACCGCCATTACCTGTACCATAAAAAGCAATACCTAAATCAGCGTCGTAACTACCTGCAATCCATACAGAGCCACCACCTGTTTTCCAAGTATCTCCTTCCCACGTTTTATGACCTGGATCACCAGGGCCAGCAATAGTATGAGTTTTCCAGGCAATTTTACCGGTTTCCGCATCAACAGCAGTGATATGACCACGAATACCGTATTCACCACCTGAAACACCTACCATGACTTTACCTTCAGCAATCAAAGGCGATATAGTCATGTAATAACCGTCTTCCCAGTCATCAACACAAGTTTCCCATGCAACTTTACCTGTTTTAGCTTCAAGTGCTACTAAACAAGCATCTGTTGCGGCAACATAAACTTTATCGCCATATAAACCAACACCACGGTTAGTTGGATGAAGCTGGAATAACTCTTCTGGAATTTCTTTTTTGAAGCTCCATAATTCTTGACCTGTTTTAGCATCAAGAGCAATTACTTTATTATTTGGCGTTGAAACAAACATCACACCATCATTAACAATTGGCGGTGATTGATGCCCTTCTAATTCACCCGTTGCATAAGACCATGCAGGTACTAAATCATCAATGTTATCCGTATTGATTTGGTCTAGAGAGCTATATCCCCAACTTTCATAATTACCACGCCACTGTAGCCAGTTTTCAGCTTCAGGATTTTTCAATCGTTCATCTGTCACTGGGTTGTAGTTGTCTAGTACGCTTCCGGCCATAGCGGCTGCAGGTACCATAGCTGCTGCGAACAGCAAGCTTAAGTTTATACTTTTCTTCATGTTGTAACTCCTATCGGGTGTTTAAAGTTTATTCTTCTTTGTGTGTACTTCTTAATTCTGATAATTTATTTAGGTCCTGGTTTTCGTGTAAATGGTTTGCGTACAATTAACTGATCCCCAACTTGCTCAAGGGGTAACATCGCCAATTTTCTTTGCGCAGGTCCATTAGTAACTTCTCCTACATCGTGTGGGTCAAAACGAGACATATGACAAAAGCAAAAGAACTCTTTTGAGTCTTTCAAATATGAGTTAACGTCGCAGCCTTGGTGTGTACATATTGCAGAATAAGCGACAACACCATCGACTGAGTTTGCGAGTGTTTTTTCGGTCATTTCTTT
>JAWUXK010000024.1:0-14022 GCA_034111385.1 Colwellia sp.
TTCCAATCTACTTTTTTACTCTGTAGTAGAGTTTTTCCGCTTCAAACTCTTTGTAGAATTTAAAGCTTTAAAAGTGGTCGGCCGTGAAGGATTTGAACCTTCGACAAATTGGTTAAAAGCCAACTGCTCTACCAACTGAGCTAACGGCCGACATATTTTTCTATTGGAATAGCTTCCAATCTACCTTTTATACTCTGCAGTAGAGTTATTCCGCTTTAAACACTTTGTAGACTTTAAAGCTTTAAAAGTGGTCGGCCGTGAAGGATTTGAACCTTCGACAAATTGGTTAAAAGCCAACTGCTCTACCAACTGAGCTAACGGCCGACATTGCGTTTAGGTTGGTGCCTCAACGCGCCGCATATAATACTCATAATAAAATTTAGTGCAACAACAAATTTCACTTTTTAACTATTATTTTCTCATATGCTTAAAAACACAGCAAAGCGCTACTTTTGTCAGCACTAAATAAAGAAATTGTTACTGTAAACTTGCTAAACGTGGTTTAGCTAATTGTGCAGAAGTCGAATTTGGATATTCACTCAATAATTGTCGATACAATTTTACGGCTTTATTTTTATTTTTTTGTTGCTGAGCGACCATCGCTAGTTTTAACAATGCATCAGGCCTTTTGCTCGACTCTTTGAACTGTTGGACAACAGTAGTAAACTCTTGCTCAGCTTCATTCAAGTTGCCTTTGTTAAATAACAATTGCCCTAACCAATAATGCGCATTCGGTGCATAAGTTGATTGTGGATATGTTTGATTAAAGTGACGAAATTCAGGAATAGCTTCTTCGTATAGCTTATCTTTAAGCACTAAGTTAAGCGCTTTATCATAAGCTTCATTTTCAGTTAGATCGTCACTGTAAGTCTTCGACACCGCGGTAGAATCAATCGCAATGACCGTTGGCGCTTGCACTACTGGCTTTAATGCTTCACTTACACGCCTATCAAGCTCTTGATACAACTCTCGCTGACGTTCTAGTACTTGAGATAATTGGTGAGTATGCAATTCAGTCACACCACGAAGTTCATTAACCTGTGTTTGCAATTCATCTAGTTGTCGCTGAATATTAACCTGAGAGCGATTTCTAGAGTCTAGCTTGCGTTCAACACTAGCTAATTGTTCAGTAAGTGACAAAGAAACCGTGCCTTGCTCAGAGCTTGGAGTTGAATTTATATCAACCACTGGCGCTTGTGCTGCTAGCACTATCGAAGTGCTAGCAGTTAACATTAAGCCTAATAAAGCCGTTCGGTTTAAAAAGGTTTGTTTCATTTATTTTTCCGACGTTAATAAATGCATTAGCAATCAATGATTCTTAGTAAACAAGTACCGCACGACGGTTTTTAGAGAACGCTGCTTCTGAGCGATCTTTAACCATTGGCTTTTCTTCACCGTAACTCACTATAGACAATTGTCCTGAAGTAACACCCATATTTTCTAAATAAGTCACTACCGCTTTAGCACGACGTTCACTTAATGCGATATTGTACTCTGGCGTACCACGTTCATCAGCATGACCTTCAACCAATACATTAACATCTGAATTAGCGTTCAAGAATTTTGCATGTGCATCCAACACACTCGCATATTGTTGACTAACATTTGACACATCGAAATCAAAATAAATGATATGTTCAGAACGAAGTTTTGCTAACTCTTGACGTTTTTGTTCTTCAATTGCAGCAGCACGTTTTGCCGCTGTTACTTGCACGCTATCTTCAACAACTTGTTTTGTTACTTCAGTATTAGCATTGGTATTAGTTTTGCTTTGTTCATCAGTTTCATCAGTAGAGCTACAAGCTGCTAAAGCTAAAAGAGGTAAAGCAATGACTACATTCTTAAGTGTTTTATTTAAGCGCATGGATATTTTTCCTTATTTTACAAAATTATAATTTTAAATTTATTTTAGTTTTACTATTTATCCCAACTGCTTCAAAATCGTTTGAGATAACTTTACAAAAATGGTGACCAAGCAGGAGACTTCACCTGTCCATCCAATG
This sequence comes from Colwellia sp., assembly GCA_034111385.1. Taxonomy (GTDB): domain Bacteria; phylum Pseudomonadota; class Gammaproteobacteria; order Enterobacterales; family Alteromonadaceae; genus Colwellia. The sequence continues at coordinate 2,004 of JAWUXK010000024.1, forward strand.
CTGGTAAACGTGCCTTAAAACGACCATCTACAGAAACTAGACCTAATACCTGCCTATTATTATGTAAAGTACTGTATATGATCATACCGCCATTAGGCGAGATACTAGGCGATTCATCTAAGCGTGTTTTCGTTAAAACTTGAAAGAGACCTGAATCCACTTCTTGCTTTGCTAGACGATACTGACCTCGTGTTCTATTAACCATGATTAATTGCTCACCGTCAGGTGTAACTGAACCACCAAGGTTCATTTCGCCATTAAAAGTTAATCGTCTCACTTTACCGTCGAGTAAATTTACGCGATAAAGCTGAGGTTTACCACCCCGTTCTGAACTAAATACCAAAGAATTACCGTCAGGTAACCAACTTGGCTCTGTATCTATCGCTCGATTACGAGTTATTCGACGTAAATTCTTATTTGCTAAGGTCATCACGTAGAGATCTGGATTACCGTCTTTAGACAATACCATCGCCATTTTTTTGCCATCAGGTGAAAAACGCGGTGCACTGTTTATTCCCTTAAATGAGCTAATCAATTGACGCTGACCAGTATATATATTCATGATATGAATTTGTGCTTGACGGTTTTCAAAAGAAACATAAGCTAATTGTTCACCGTCTGGGTGCCAAGTTGGCGACATTAAAGGTTCATTTGAACTTAGCAATACCTGTTCATTAAAGCCATCATAATCGGCAAAGGCTAACTGATACGGGTATTTTCCTTGGTCACGCACAATAACATAAGCAATCTGCGTTAAAAAAGCACCCTTATTACCCGTTAGAGATTCATAAACAGCATTACTAATAGTATGAGCGTAACGGCGAAATTGTTCACTGTTGATTTGCGCACTACTTTGGCTAAGGATATGATCTTGTGTTTTAATTAATTCACCGTTGCTCAGCATAGATGCTTGTCCTCCGGTGATTTGACCGCGAATAACATCCACTAATTGATAACTAACGACATATTGACCCAGCGTATTTTCTTTAATCGTGCCAATAACAATGGCTTCTACACCCGTACTTGCCCACGCACTATAATCAATATTTTTCGCAGAAGTTGGTAACTGTGGAAATTTATCCTTGCTAATAGGGCTAAACTTACCGCTTCGCAATAAATCATCGCTAATAACATCAGCGACTTGCTCTGGCAATTTACCTTTGCCTTGCCACTGAAAAGGCACTATGGCAATAGGGCGGGCACTATCTATACCACCTGTTATGACTATTTCAAGTGTCGCCATCGCTGAGGTGGATAATAGGGTGATAAAAAGTCCAAGGAGTAATTTAATTTTCATTGTTCACTTCTAAATCAGTTTTAAACGTTAATTATTAAGGGTTATTAAATATTTATTCTAAAATTCGGGCAGTACAATAACATGAATATTACGCATTTCTTTGAACACTTCTGGGTCTTTCGATACAGGCAATGTTCCAGCTTTATACACAGCTCTTTTCGCAGCTTCACAAACAACTGCATCGCCATCAACCACGCTTGCATTGGTCACAAAACCTGATGGTGCTAGGCTTATCAATAACTTACAAGACTTTCCTTCCATTGTGCTGCGGTCATTAATCATATTTTGGTCAATAACACTGGTGATCAATGCTGCATAACGCTGGACTTCTGACATCATTTGCTGCTTACGGGCTTTATTCCGCGTTGCCATTTCTGCTGCCATTTGATCAGCTAGTTGTTTTTCAAGTGCTGCTTTATCTGCCGCCGCTTTTTCTTTACGTTTACGTTCAGCTATTTGTTTTTTACGTAAATCATCCGCTTTCTTCGCTGCTGCTTCCGCTTTAAGTCGTTTGGTACGTGCTTGTGCAGCGGCATCTTCAGCTTTTTGTTTTTCCTGCTCTTTTTGTTTTCTTATCTTGTCAGCCTTTGCTGCTTTTACCGCGGATTCTTTAGCTGCTTTATCAGCGACTTTTTTCTCTTGTTCTTTTTTCTTACGTTGGTTTTCTAGTTTTTTAATGCGTGCTTCTTCGTTAGCGCGACGTTTTTTTGCATCTCTAGCGCGTTTTTCAATATCTTGAATACGTCTTTTTTCTGCGGCTTTGTCATCCGCTTTTTGTTTTTTTATTTTGTTAATCGCTTTTTGCAATTTATCAGCATCAACTACTGTCGCTTGAATAGGTGTTACTTCTTTCGCGGCTGCCGTATTTTTTATTGGCTTAGTTTCGGTAGCAAAATCACCAAAAAATAACACCGCAATCAAAGCAACATGTAACAAAATACTGATAATCAATGCAGTAACGAACTTCTTTTCCACCCTAATTCTCCACAGGATCTGTCATCAAGCCTACCGAAGGTACACCAGCAACATTTTGCAATAGTACCATCAACTGAATCACCGCATTATACGAAACGGCCCCATCGCCATTCACCACAACCGGTGTATCTGGATTTACAGCTAAGTGTGCTTTGACTAGAATCGCAACTTCTTCAGCAGACAATGGCTCTTTGTCATTAGTGCCTAAAGTTATGTAGTAGCGACCTTGCGAATCCACTGATGCAACGAGTGGCGGCTTAGTATCTTTATCTAATGACTCAGCTGCGGCTTGAGGTAAGTCAACTTTAACCCCTTGCGTAATTAACGGTGCGGTTACCATAAAAATGATCAGTAACACCAACATCACATCAATATAAGGAACAACATTAATTTCGGCAACTTTCCGACGTCTAACTCTTTGATACATAAGTTATCCTAATTAACCCTGCTGCTCAATGACGGTTTGGCGTTGTAAAATACTGGCAAATTCTTCCATAAAATTACCATAGCTATTTTCAAGCTTTTCAACTTTATGGCTAAAACGGTTAAATGCCATAACAGCGGGAATAGCGGCAAATAATCCCATTGCAGTTGCAATAAGGGCTTCTGCAATACCCGGTGCAACCATAGCCAAGGTTGCTTGCTGAACTGCTCCTAAACCAATAAAGGAATTCATAATCCCCCAAACGGTACCAAACAAACCAATATAAGGGCTAATAGAGCCAACGGTAGCCATAAAAGGTAAATGTGTTTCTAAGTTATCTACTTCACGAGATAACGCAACCCGCATTGCTCTATGTGTTGCATCAACAATCGTTTGTGGATTATCTATATGACTTTTACGCAAACGGGCAAACTCTTTAAAGCCAGCAATAAATAAACTTTCTATGCCTTGTATTTCATTTTTTGCCGAGACTTCATTGTATAATTTACTTAAATCTGCACCGCTCCAAAATTTATCTTCAAATGCTTTCAATTGCTGCTTGGCTAAATTTAAAGCTTGTCTACGCTGAAAAATCATAGCCCAACAAGCCACTGAGAAACCGAGTAAAATTAACATCACAAACTTGACTAATAAACTGGCTTCTAATACAAGTTCAAAAATTGAAAATTCAGCAGACACGTTTAAACGCTCCTAATATAGATTCTGGAATAGCCATAGGCTTAGCACTTTGAAAATTAAGACAAGCAACTTTTACTATTGCGGTACATATCACTTGTTGTTCTTGGTTGGTTATTTGTTGATGAAACACCAGACTAGCGCGTTTTAACGTCTGAATAGTGGAATTCACATTCAATAAATCATCTAACTTTGCCGAAGCAACATTGTCCATTTCAACTCTTCTGACCACAAAACCAATATTTTGTTCTAAATATTTTGTCTGATTTATCCCAAGCTCTCTAAGCCACTCTGTACGAGCGCGTTCAAAAAACTTTAAATAATTGGCATAATACACAATGCCACCGGCATCTGTATCTTCATAATAGACTCTTAAAGAATAATCTTGGCTTGTAATAGACATTTAAAACAGATTTCGAGGGCAACAGACATAGATGAATCTATAGTAATAGATAACCTAGGAAACAAACAAGGTGAAGTTAATGAATAGTTACATTTTAGAGTAAAGATTCATTATATAAAAAGCCTAAACATGCCCTACTACAGTGATGAACAACATATCGAGCCTTAATTTATAAAATTACAGCCGTGTAAACCATAATTACAATTGCCCAAGCACTTGTGCTGGCTCAATTTTAGTTGCCCGCCAAGCAGGATAAATAGTGGCTATTAATGACATAATTAATGCGGTTAGCATCGTTATATACACATCAGGCATATGCAGGTGACTTGGTATATGATCAATAAAATACACATCGGCAGACAACAACGTTAAGGTAAATAAATGTTCTAGGAAAGCAATAATATCTGCAAGATTCAACGCTAAAAAAACACCCAATATACCGCCAATAACACTACCTAATAATCCATTAACTAAACCTTGATAAATAAAGGTTAGCATTATCAATTTAGAACTTGCACCCATAGTTTTCAGAATAGCTATATCACCTTTTTTATTATTTACTGCCATAATTAATGTAGAGACAATGTTAAAACTTGCGACCGCAATAACTAACACTAAAACAACAAACATTACCATGCGCACCATTTGTATATCATTAAATAAATGTCCTTGAGTACGAGTCCAATCCTTAATGTAAACATAATGGTCAAACTTATAAGCAATATCTCTAATAATGGTAGGTGCTGCAAATACATCGTCAAACTTAAAACGAATCCCCTGTGCTTCATCTGGCTTATAACCTTTAATATCGCTAGCTTGCTCTAATGAGACATAAGCAAGCGTATCATCGATAACACCACCGAATTTAAAGATACCGACAATTTTCACATAACGTTTTATCGGCGCAGCAAACATATTTTGTTTTATTGTATCGTTATTAGAAGGTAATAAAAGTTGTACGTTATCTCCAAGTTTTACAGATAGCTTTTTGGCTACTCCGGCGCCAATAACAACTCCATTAGCCATGCTTTCATTATTCTTTTTATGACTTAACGCTTGCCAATTCCCTTCAACAATATAGTTTTCTATATCGGACACTGATGTTTCTAAATTTACATCGACCCCTCTTATTTCTAGTGCCTTTAACTGCGTTTTATGTTGCATCATGCCAGTTAAAATAATGACAGGGGCTGCAGCAACAACTTGCGGAGAGTTCTGTAGCCGTTTAATACTTTCAGGCCACTGTGGGATGGGGTTGTTCACCGACATTAATTCAGCATGAGGAACAATGGATAAAAGCTTATTTGCTAATGCTTTCTCAAACCCATTCATAGCACTTAATACCACAATCAGTATCATGGTGCCTAGTGCAATACCAATAGTTGAAGAGGCCGAAATAAAAGTCGAGAACCCCTGACCATGGCGGCTACGAACATAACGCAATGCTAAAAAAACACTTAATGGCGTAAATATAGACTCTGAAGAGTTTTCTGCATGCTGTGCTTTTGTTGATTTAGTCAAATTAGACATTTGTTGATTCATCGTTATCAGAAGTGGACTTATTTAAAGCAATAGGATCAGGCTCAACAAAAGGCGTTAATTTGCCATGATCTAATTTTAGTTGTCTGTCCATGCGCATCGCTAAAGTAATGTCGTGAGTAACAATAACAAAACTCGTTTGTACACTTTGATTTAAACTGCGTAATAATTGATAAATTTGTTCTGCGGTGTCGCTGTCTAAATTGCCGGTCGGTTCATCCGCTAAAATGAGTGACGGTTTAGTCACTAACGCTCTAGCAATTGCAGTACGTTGCCGCTCTCCTCCTGACAACTCACTTGGCCTATGATGCCCTCGATGCGCTAGCCCAACCTGTGCTAACACTTCAGTAGCCATCGCTATCGCTTGTTTCGGTTTTTCGCCACGAATGAGTAGAGGCATGGCAACATTTTCAAGGGCAGTAAATTCCATCATTAAATGATGGAATTGATAAATAAAGCCGATATGGTTATTACGAAAAACAGCCCTTTGCTTATCTGATAAAGTAAAAATATTTACATTATTAATAAATACCTCACCTGAAGAGGGTAAATCTAATGCACCAGCCAAATGTAAAAAGGTACTTTTACCGCAACCCGAGCTGCCCACTATGGCAAGTAATTCCCCCTTTTCAACCGTCAAATCTAAACCATCTAACACTTTCGTTTCGATATCACCTTGCTGATATGACTTTGAAAGTTGATGACACTGTAAAGCCTTACTCATTGCGAAGTACCTCTGCTGGTTGAGTTTTTGATGCTTGAAAAGCAGGATAAAGCGTAGCAACAAAACTCATTGCCAGTGCTGAAAGTACGATCACCACAACATTCTTAACTTCAAGCTGTACCGGTAACAATTGCTCTGCATAACCTCCCCCTAAGATATTTAGCCCAAAAATCGCTAATATGTCATTGAGATTTAAAGCGGTGAGTATCCCAAAAATACTGCCCAGCGTAACACCCCACAATCCGTTCACCATTCCCTGGGTAATGAATATTTTAACGATGCCAACTCTAGATAGGCCTAAGGTTTGTAAAATACCTATTTCACCTTGTTTTTCTACCACCACCATGACAAGTGCTGACACAATATTAAACGCCGCCACTGCAACAATTAAGCTCAACATTAACCACATCATTTTTTTCTCCATATTAACCGCAGAAAAAAGTGCGCCTTGTGTATCATTCCATGTTGTAAATACCAGTGGATTCATGGATAAGCTCCTTTGATTAGCCAATGTTAACGTATTGACTACTTTCTTAGCATTAAATGCATCATCTAAATAAAGGCGTAATTGATCTATACCGTCACCTTTTCGACGTAATAATTTCGCACCGTATTTACTGTGCACATACACCATTGCATCATCAACTTGTGAGCCAACATCAAAAATACCGCCGACAATAAAATTACGCTGTACAGGCACTCTGCCCATTGGGGTAAAAATAGTTTTATTTGGTAAGACAATACGTACGGAATCGTGAAGTGACACTTTTAATTTATGTGCTAAAGAACGTCCAATAACAATGCTATATGCTTGCTCAGACAAACTTGATAAATCGCCTGAAACCATATGACTGTTAATAATATTATTTTCTTCAAACTCAGGAAAAATCCCCTGTAATAATACACCTTGAAGATTAACTGGTGATTGAATAAGCGCTTCGCTGCTTAAAAACGGGGTAACCTGCTGAATATGCTTTTGCTGTAGTAACTGCTCGCGGAGTTTAGGCCATTCTTTGAAAGAACTAGCTTTAACATTATCATCTTTTATCAGATGTTCTTGGGTAACAATAACATGAGGGACTACACCTAAAATTCGTTTTTTAAGTTCCCCTTCAAATCCATTCATCACTGAAACAACCGTGATCAATGAAGCCACCCCTAGCAAGATACCTACGGTAGAGAAAAAGGTAATAAAAGAGATAAAACCTGCGCGGTTTTTACTGCGACTATAACGTAAACCAATGAAGAGACTAACAGGTTGAAACATTGAATATTATGGCTAAAAGTGACGAAAAAATTCGTGTTGATATAAGATAGTTAGCATAACACAATAGCCTAATTTTCTGTGCAAAATAAATAAAAGATACTTAAACAAGGTTATTTCTGCTATAACTTTGTAATTAAATGAGATTTTCTTAAAAACCTTAAAACAGTTAAGTATTAGTAAAAATGACACAAATGAACAATGAAACCATCGAGCAAAAGCTGACTCAATATAACGAATTTTTTTCCATTGAACATGACTTTAGCGTAAATATTTTACCACTTGAGCCAACTAAAGTAACAAATTTTGACCAGTTTTTAACAGACATGCCAACGCCTTTTAAAATGGCCAGTGACATGAAAAGTATCGATCAATCGGCACTCCGTCCCTTGCAGGCTCTTTCGGGTGTTGCCGGACAATTAGTTGATTTTTTAAATCATCAGTCAGAAAAAATAGATTTACTGATTGGTTATATTTTAAGTCAACAAGATGATGAAGAGCACAGGTATCAAGGTATTAAGTTCGGTGGTGGAGGGTTATTATTTTCCGCGAGTACAGCCTTTAAATTAGCTCAGCTATTAGAAATAAAAGTTTTCCTTCTCAATCAAAATTGTGCTGTTTACTGTTACGGTGAAGTTATTGAAATTCAGCAAGATAAAGAGTCCTACTTACATAAAGTAATATTTCACTTTATCCGTGAAGATGATCGAGAAATATTAGTCAGAAATAGTTTGCACGAACAATCTAAGCAATTACAACGGCTTGCTCAACAGCGTAATAACGATAGTAAAACTTAAGCATAACTATAACAACTGAATACTGATGAGTGGGAGATATATCAATGACCATTATAGTGGTAATTTTAGCCCTTGGGATCATACTCGGTGGGATTTTATTATTAAAAAAATCAGCCAGAAAATTTGATTTGACAGATGAGCAACTAGAAAAGATTAAAAAACGAAATAAAGAGCTAGATGAAGAAGAAAAGGATGATTAATTAAAACATCATTATGTTTACGTTTTTTTTACAAAAAAAGATTCCTAATGATAAAGGCCCTAATAAATACCTAGTTAAGATTAAAGCAGGACTGAGCGACTACAAATAAGCGGTTTTCCTCTTAATTACGATACAAAGTTTTTATTAAGTGATACCCAAATTTTGTTTTTATTGGGCCATGTACTTTTAGCAATTCTTTTTTAAACACTACATCATCAAACGCTTTAACCATTTGCCCCCGACGAAACTCCCCTAAATCACCACCTTTTTTCTTTGATGGACAGATTGAAAATTTTCGAGCAAGTTGGGCAAAGTCAGCACCTTGAGCTAATTTAGCTTTTATTTCAAATGCCTGTTTTTCTGTTTTCACTAAAATATGAATTGCTGCGGCACTGGCCATGATAAATCCTTAATTGCTACTTCAACGACAGATATGATTATACCTAGATTTAATCGAGTACTAGCACCATATTTATCTTTTACTTCGCTAAGTATTGACATAAAATGTCAATAGAGTTTTTTAGTAACAACAAGTAGCGATACCTATGAGCACAATACAACATTTATTTGATAGTAATAAAGAATGGGCTGACAATAAAAAAGCACAAAACCCTCAGTTTTTCCAAAGCCTTTCTGAGCAACAATCACCAAAATATTTGTGGATAGGCTGCTCCGATTCACGCGTACCCGCTAATGCATTATTAGGCATGCAACCTGGAGAAGTATTCGTTCACCGTAATATTGCCAACCAAGTTATCCATACTGATTTGAATTGTTTATCCGTAATTCAATATGCTGTTGATGTTTTAAAAATTCAACACATTATTGTCTGTGGACATTATGGCTGTGGTGGTGTTGGCGCTGCGCTTGATAACAAGAGTCATGGTCTTATTGATAACTGGTTGCGCCACATTGAAGACGTATATCGCTTCCATAAAGAAGAGATGGATAAGATAACGGATGAGAAAGAACGCGTTAATTTATTATGTGAACTCAATGTTATTGAACAAGTTAGCAATATATGTAAAACAACCACATTATTAAATGCTTGGGAAAGTGGTCAAGACTTAACGGTACACGGCTTAGTATACAACCTTCACGATGGTATTTTAAAAGATTTAAACGTGTCTACTAACGGAAAATGATACTTTAAAAATAGATTCAGGAAAGCAAAATAAAAGTCAGCAAGCTAAAATAGTATGCTGACTTTTTAAGTTTTAAATTCAAGTAAATCATTGGTTCTATTGATCATAACTAAATATCTTCAGCTTGGTTTCTTGCAAATTTTGATGTATTAAAGTTTATACATTCTAATTTTAGCTTCTTCAAACTAAGTAACCCGTTCAAAAATATCATCATAATACTCAGGCATAAAAAAGGCGCTATAAAGCGCCTTTATTTATTTTACAATGCTCACAATTTAGTTGTGACGTTGTGGACGTTCACTACGACGGCGAGGTGCTTCCTGTCTAGCTACTTGCTCATCTGATGCACTGATAGCAAGAGGTTGACGACGAACACGTACACCTTTTAATTGTTTAAACAATTCATCAGGAATACCTTTAGGTAACTGTACAAAGCTATGTTTGTCATGCAAGTTAATAGCACCAATGTAGCTACTATCAAGCGAGATTTCATTAGCAATAGCACCAACAATATCACCAGGACGGGCGCCATGTTCTTTACCCACCTCTAAACGGTAAGTCTGCCAGTCAACATCATTACGATTAACTTTAGCTTTACGCGGTCTTTCATCACGTGAAGCACGTTGTCCATTTCTTTCACCCTTGCTATCTGCACGAGAATCACGACGAGAGTCTCTACCACGATCACTACGCTCATTACGATCACGAGGGTTACGCTCACGAGTTTCACGACGCGGCTTAGGATCTTCTTTTGGTTGTAATGGTTGCTTTAATTGTTTTTGATATAATAAAGCTGCAGCTAGATCTACCATTGAAAGTTCAGACTCTTCAGCCATTGTTTCAATAATTGTACGCATGCTAACTAAATCTTTAGATTCTACAATTGCTGCAATTTCATCACGAGCACGTTCAACACGCTTTTTACCAAGCTCTTGAATATTAGGTAGTTCATACATATTCACTTTGCCAGAAGTTAAACGCTCATAGTGACGTAATGAGTACATTTCACGTGGTCTAACAAACGCAATTGACATACCTTCACGACCAGCACGACCTGTACGACCAATACGGTGAACATATGCTTCATTATCACCCGGTAAGTCATAGTTGATAACTAATGAAATTCGAGGAATATCTAAACCACGAGCAACAACATCAGTCGCCACTAAAATAGATGATTTACCTGATTTCATTTGATCAATACAACGTTCACGTTGTGCTTGGTTCATGTCACCATTAAGCGCTAATGCTGGGTATCCTGCACGCTCTAATTTTTCTGCGACATCAACAGTATCATTACGGGTACGCACAAAAATAATCATGGCATCGTAATCAACAATTTCAGCAATACGCTCTAAGGCAGTCATTTTAGTGATGCCTGTTACTTTCCATGCATATTGAGTAATATTAGCTTTGGCTTTTTTAACTGCAGCAATTTTAATGTGCTCAGGATCTTTTAAGAAACGGTTAGCAATTTTACGAATAGCTGGCGGCATAGTTGCCGAGAACAAACACATTTGTGTCGTTTTTGGTAAATGATCCAAAATCCACTGGATATCTTCTAAAAAGCCCATGTTTAACATTTCATCGGCTTCATCAAGAACACATACTTTTAAATCGCCTAATTTTAAGCTCTTACGGCGTAAGTGATCCATTAATCTGCCCGGTGTACCAACAACAACTTGCGCACCACGCTCTAGTTGTTGAAATTGTGGACCATAAGATTGGCCACCATATAAAGTAGCAACACGTAAACCACTCATATTTTTACCAAAAGATTCGATCGCTTCTGCAACCTGCATCGCTAATTCACGAGTAGGCGCTAACACCATTAATTGTGGTTTTTTAATTGAAGTATCAATTTTTGCCAAAGCAGGTAAACCAAAGGCTGCAGTTTTACCTGTGCCAGTTTGTGCTTCGCCTAAAACATCTTTCCCTGTTAATAACGGCGGGATAGTTTGTGCTTGAATATCCGTCGCAGAAGTAAAACCAATTGAGGTAATAGCCGTTAATAAATTTTCAGGTAAGCCTAAGGTATCAAAACCGACAGCAATAGCTGCTGGTTCAGTAGTTTTTTGTTCGGTATTTTTTTGTTCAGTCATAATTTAATTTCATCTTCGCAAAGCAGGTATTAACGAAGAGCACAAAAAAATCACAAAAGAATAGAACACCTTCAATCGACACATTGATCTATGAAAGATCAAAAGCGAAAAGTGTACTGATAAATAATTTTTAAATTGCTAAGTCTATAACCTGCGTACATCATACGAGGAAACCACCAGGAAGACTTAAAGCGCATAGTGTAGTGTCACACTATATTTCTGCTGGAAACGAAATGTTCAGCTGGGCAAGTCTATTGGGCGGTATAACCCCCACTCATTCTCGATTTATCTATTGTTCATTCTATTTAATGACATCAATAAATAATGCACTTCTTATAAATTTTAGTGCGATTGCTAATTTTGTTGAAAAAACCAACATCCCTTCATCGAGGCGCGCATTATACGCAATTTACATAGATACACAAGCATTCATTAACTAAAGTTAACTTTACC
>JAWUXK010000025.1:0-43867 GCA_034111385.1 Colwellia sp.
TGTATATTTTTTTTCATAAAATAGTAAACTAATATCGATGTAGATACGTACTAAAGAAAACACTCAACTTAAAAGTAATTTACATGTTCTCAATATTTAAAACTGATCCAATCAAAAAGTTAAACAAAATTTATGAATCCAAGCTTGAAAAAGCTATGCACGCACAACGAAATGGAGATATTAGATCCTATTCAATGATTACAGCTGAAGCAGAGTTAATCGCAAATCAAATACAAGAATTGAAAAATACACCCCCTAATTAACAGGCAAAAGATTGTTGGCTAAAGTAAGCGTCGAAGGCAGAAGCCAACTGTTTATTGACCTGCTTTAGTTTTATTTTAGCCACACATTACCAACTTAAAGCTATATTTTAGCACCAGATTGACTATTAATTGAAAAATAATGCGGTGTTTATCTTTTTTATTAGTTTTTGAACTCCACCTAGTTTACAGTACGGAATTCAAAGCACTCTCTATCATATTTCCGTTTATTCAACTTATTATGAATTGTACGGTTTATTTGAAGTTATTTTTGAAAAGCCTTTAATTAGCTTATAAATAGACCAGAACCAAACAGCTAATAAAATAAAATATCCCACAACAAAAAAGATTAGAACAAATCCGATGATTGATAACCCTATCCCCCACCAGAAAACCTTAATTATATTTGAGTAATGATCCTCAAAGAGAGTGCCTACAGCGTCATCTTTTTTAACCATTGCCCAAATAGCACCAATTACCCAAAATATTCCGGTAAAAAGCCCTATTCCCATGAGTCCATATGCAATAAGAGCATTGGTTTTAGCTGCATCATCTTTATTAGATAATCCAATTGTTTCTTCTAATTCCGACATCTGTACATCCTTTGTAAGATTGATTTAATAAAAAGCTCATAACGCCCAGTTAAGTAACTGACAACGCTAGAATATATGCAAACTTAATCACTAAAGCTAAACTGGGTTGAAAATGCCATGCGTTGCTTATCTACTTAAATTTCTTGTTATATTTAAGGTAGAACTCAGCTAATTAACCGAGAATACAAAGCAAAAACTAAAGCACTGTGACGCCTTCAATCTCGATCACTGAATTGACATTAGCCCTCTCAATTATTTTTAGTAAGGTCGTTTGAATCAACTCATTATCCCTAATTTCAGTTTCACAAGAGAAACGCTCTTCTTGAGCACTGTCGCCCTCACCCATCGTGAATTGGACAACAACTTCAGTTGCACAATCTTTAGTTATTCCGTAATACGCTAAAGTGATTTTTGGATAACCATTAAAGCCTTTTTTAACCTGTTTCGCGATACGTTTCTTAGCTTTATCCAAATTCATACGACTTCCTTTTAAATGTTAAACTCAATAGAGATATAACGCCCAATTAATGAGTTTGTTATGTGCTTTTAATAGCTTGAACAGCTGACCATGTTGAAACACCATACGGCACAAGGTAAGTAAGAACTACTTTTACTAAATCTTCGCCGGATAATGTCATGGACAGTATTTTTTCACTATGATTAATTAGTGCCAATATAGTACCGACAAACAAAGCAACCTTCAAAGCTCTAAACATTACTTGTTTGGAAAAGGCTAGCGAGATAAAACTATTTTGATTCATATTATGAACAACTCTCATATTGATGCACATAACGCCATACTGAGACGCAAATATTAGTTAGTTAAATTAAGCGAGGCACAAACAATAGCCAACTATTGCGTGTCTCGCTTGATTGTTATGTTGCTTGTACCCGGCTAACAGCACCTTGAATTAAACGTTCTGTTTTCACAATTGCACGAGTATGGGTGCCAATACCAGCTAAACCACCTTGGTCATAAAGCTCGACTTCAAACTCATGAAGTTTACCTAAAATCCCTTTGTATATAGCAACCGCTTTAACTTCTACATTATTTGGTGTCGCGGCCATATGCGATACATTCACATTAACTCCTACAGATAACTCGCCTGCGCATAATAAAGGCTTCATTAAACGAGCAGCGGTAAGCTCCATTAAAGCTATCATTCTTGAAGTGGCGTAAACTTCCGGAAAATCGTCTTGTGGATCAGTTGACAACTCTTTCGCCAAATCACTTGATTGAACCTGATAACGTAGTTCCAATTTACTTCCAGCTTCCATTCACGACTCCTAAAATATGGTAAGCAACACTGAAATAGCGGGCTAAGTAGTGCTTACTAAAAGTGAAACAAAAACCGAGCAAGCGTTACGTGCCTGGCTTATTTACTTGTTATATGACCGTTAATCACGATTCTAGTTTTTCTTGGTTACTGTTATTTTTGCGAAAATAGTTAACGCTATTCCCGTAACAAGAGAAAGCATCGCAAGACCAAACATTGCATTATCTTGAGATTCAAAAAATAGAAGGTATGCACTTACCGCAACTAAGAACAAACCGACTAAACCAAAAGCTTTTGGGTGTGACGTTATCAAACCAGGCGGTTTGGCTATTTTAGGTTTAGAGTGAGCTGAAGCTTTTCTTTTATGTTTATTAGTAGGCATCGTAGTTCCTTTGGCCTTATAACGTTAAAGGGCTGAGAATTGTTTGCTAAATTGTATAGAGAAGCGAAACCATGCAAACTTCATAGTTCCGCTTGAAATTCTTGTATGTGTACTTTAAAACAAAATATCCAGGGTATTATATGTAATCCTGTGGCTCTCTCGAATCACATTTTTTACAATTTAATTGATGCCCTATCATCGAATTCCGTCCTTTTTCTGTTGTAACCCAAGGCCTATTCATAAAAGGTGGGTTATCTCTGACGTGCTGAAAATGACCGCATTGTAATTCAGCAACCCAATGATTTTCTGAATCTTTATGATAACAAGTAATAGATTGATTCATTAATACCAACGCATCAGTAAGAAGCAAATAACAGTTATTTAAAATAAGCTACGAAGGAGCAAAAGCCAACTGTTATTTATCCTTTTAAGTGACTTGTATGCATTTAATTCCCACAATAGAAATTTTAATGATTTTTAATTCATTAAAATTTATTAAAAGTCTCATATCATGCACTAACTATTCATAGAATTCCCAGTAAGACGATAAATCGCTAAGAGTTTTTGCTTGACTTGATTGCGGTAAAGCGGCAAAAATTTCTAATGTTGAATAAGCGAGCTTACCATGATGCGGATTTTTTTTAGCACGCTGCCAAAATTCTATTTTCCTTGGGTCAAGCTGCCTCTTTACTTGGTAGGGTTCTCCTCCCTCCGGTACCTTACTAGCATCTATGCAAATACAATGTTTAGTAAATCCAGGTAAGCCTGATTTCACTATATTGGCATAACCAAGTTGGTGTAACTCTAATAAAGCCTGCGCGTGAGTAACTAAATGCAAACGGCTCCCAGAAAAAAAATAGAACGCACCGTCGGCTTCACGATCAGTAATCACTTCACAATGCTGATCCAGTGCTAATTCAGCTGCTTGTATCGCATCTTTGCACTCAAACTTTTCAAGAAGCGCTTTGTCTTTAAAAGATTCATGATCTAATCCATAGAAGCGATCAAAACCGGCTGCTTCGCAGGCATCTAACAATGCAATTAATCCTTGAATAATTTCAGGGCGGACGAGGTCAGGATATAGAGAAAAACCACGCAGGGCCAAGGCAGAATAAATCGTATGATGGCCATCGACGCATAATTTTGAAATGCAGTTTTCTACTGCTAGTTCAAAATCTTTTAATTGAAGTGATTTCTCTGCGCTGGGTTTAGGAAGCGGAGTTTCGAAAAACTCAGCCTTGCTTTTTAAAACTTCCTGAATACGGTGGAGTACCATCGGCTCGGCATTTTTTTCAATACGTTTATTTAAAAGTAAAAAAGCCAGAGATAAAACTTCTGCGCCAAAGTGCCCAACAAACCAATTACCACCGTTTAAAGTACCAGCATTAGAAAGACCAATTAGTCCCTGTTCTATTATCTTTTTCACTATTTATCTCATTTATAGACTAAGTATTCATCTCTCCAAAATACAGATTCAGTTTTATCAACGATGAATAATCCCAAAGTAACCTGAATGAGCATAATGATGCAACGCCCAAATAATGGACAATTTATTCTTGGCTAAAATAGTGGGCACGAATAAAAGCCAACTGTAATTTCTCCTGCTTTAAATTCTTATAGCTATATTCCCAAAAGCATTGAATAATTTATTAATACTGTTTCATTTCTAGTGATTTCATTTTTACTTTCAGCTACAAAACCAAATTTTTCAAAAAAAGGTTTCGCAACAATTGAGGCCTCAACATATAATTTCTTTAAACCCGATTCTTTAGCCAAAGAAATAACATGTTGTAATAATAAAGTTGCCACTCCAAATTTTTGATATTTGGGAAGTACGTAAGTACATTCTATGTGACCACCTGATTCTAACTCAATAAAACCAGCAACTTCGCTTTTGATAATAAGTAAATATGGCTTTTTATAATCAAGCCTTGATTTCCATTTATCATAATCAATTGGCTTTGGTGCCCATGCATTCTTTTCTCTATCCGAATAAATCGAAGAGTCTATTGCATGTACAGAGCTATAGAATAAATCTGTTATTTCTTTTGCCCTACTAGATGAATACTCGATAATTTCCATGTAGCTCTAATGCCACGTTAAGCGGCTATTTTCAGTTGATTAAACTTGAGTGAAGCGAACAAATAACTGTAAATTATACGTTCGAATGCCTTACTAGCTTTATCTTTTATAACCGTGTTGATTCAGATATACAATTAGCTTGGCTGTTTATTTTAATTTTAATCTTAAAAAAAATAATGTTTTATTGAAATAAGTTGATTGACAACTAGATACATAAAGCCAATACGCTAGTTCATTAATATTAAGAGTCCATTCGTTGAGTATTTTAATTTTGTCCTTGTTGAATTCCTTATTTGGGTGTTTTTAGCACCCAAGAGGTACATCTATATTTAATACTGTTACCAGAACCCATTTAGATTTAACAAATTGTTCTACTTTTATACGGACTAAACTCAAATCAATTGATATCGGTGAATAATCATTAGATATATTATTTTCAATTACTGCCACCCAATGCTCCCCACCTTGTTCCAATGCCGCATCTTTTATTTCTGAGGTAGTTACTTTTGGAAAACAATCCAAATTAATATTATCGAAGTTAGGGAGTTTGAATTTATGTTTAGCAATATTTTCAACCATAAACCAGTTAGTCGTACAGTGCTTCCAATTGACAAGATCTAAATGTGGACCTTCATCTTGAATAGACATGCTAGTCTCAAGTTGCACACTGATCCTAAATTGTTCTAGGTTACTTGCTGAAATATGGATCTTTGAGTTTGAAATTGTATCTCCCAATTCCATATATGATCTGGAGCTACTTTTAAATGGACTAGTAAATTTGATGGGCATTTGAAAGCTTTCAGCCGAATTAGGGATAATACTTATTTCAGTGATTGATGCATTCACTGTTAAGCTGAAAAATAGTATTAAATATATCAAAGTACGCATATGGAGATTAAACACCTAACGCCCAAAATAACGGGCTAAGTAATTGTTGGCTAAAATAAGCAACGTAGGAGCAAAAGCCAACTATTATTTGCCCTTCTTAACGACTGGTAAGTTTCTTTTAATTAGACAGTGACGCAATTGCTTCGCCGACGGTTAAAAAATGAATTTTAGTTAGGCAAACGGAAGCTTTATTAAACTCATGTGCACGAATTAAATTGGTAGCTTCAGTCGTTGACAGCATTCTGTCATTTGTAATTATCCCAATATTCTCTGTAGAAGACTCTATTAGATAGCATCGTCCTTTTGAGTCGATAACATAATCATCATCACTGAAGATAAGTTCACTACATTCCAAGTTAAAATCTCGTAATGAATTTAAGTAAATAAGCTCATCATCGCCATCTAGTTTTAGCATGCATGGCCACAAAATCATAACGGCTACCTCGATAAATATAACGCCCAACAAGGGGCTAAAAATTGTTTACTAAAATGTTGAGATACCAAAACAGCAAACTGTTTCATTTATCTTTTTGAGTATCTTTTTATGTACCAACTACCACAAACCTATAGTTTTATTACCGTTGAATTCATCCCAAGCTTTCGAATGTGCCGTTGATTCAAGTCCAAGAAACGGGAAATAATTTTATGGTTTGTATTGAGCACTCTGTTGAACCAAACTCTCAAGAAAACATGATGCTACTGCATTTGATAAATTATCATCATTCGAATTGAGGGCGTCTTCAATATAAGCAAAAAGGTTTATTTTATTTACAGAAGGTAAAGAATCTAATTGGTGAACAATATAATCGTTGTATTCCAAAAATACAGTATGCTCATTTGGTTGCTCACCGTCTCCAAACACATCATTTTCTTTTAACCAAAGAGACCACACCTTCATAAAACCTGGAGTAATATATTCCAATTTCTCAACCAAACCTAAAACTTTACTCATAACTTTGCTTGGAACATAACGACTAATAACAGGCAAAATTCTTGGCTAAAATTAACGGCGAATGCGTAAAAGCCAACTGTTTTTTGTCCTTATAGATTTTAGTGTTAGTACTACGAACACTAAAACTAACAAATAATAACTCATTGAACCGCCACCACTATAACCTTTACGATGTTCAACCTTTGCAATTTTCTCTTCTTTTACTCTCGTTTTAAAGCGAGCAAGTTCTGCATCCAAATTAACCGTCATATCTGTAACAGCTAACCCGAAACCTTCTAATGATTTTTCAGAAAGAGTTTCATCAATTCCTACTGCAGTAGTTCTTTTTTCAAGCTTATTTATACCGGGAGCTCTAAAAAGCATCTTTTTGCTTTTTATATCAAAAACAGCAGTATCAACGAATGTTTGAATAGAGTTTTCATTTCCGGGAATGACATACATTCCAACAATTGTCCAATAGAGTAACGCTGCATTATTTTCAAGTGATTGAGTTACTTGATCGTATGAAACAAGAGCCATAACATCAACGTCATATAGCCTTGCAACTTGCTCTAGAGTTGTAAAACCATCCCCACCTTTTAGGTATGTACTAGGTATAACCTCAATGCGATCAATATAATCATATTTGAGAAATGATTTTTTAACTTTTTCAAGAAGTTCTATTTGGTCTTTACTATGAATTCCATCACGTTGCCAATTTTTAGAAGGCACAAAAGCTAAACCTACTTTAACTGGTAATTTTAAAACTGGTATTTCTGGTTTATGTTCAGAGCGGCTTGTTTTATCTGGATATAGAAAATCCATCAAGCTACTCGACTGCGTTTTTTTTCCAGTATTTTGGCTTAGTATAGAACTACATGAAGCTAAAAAAACGCCCCCTAGTATTATGATTAATATTCTAGATTTCATCGACATTCCTTTTGGTAGTGCTAACGCCCAATTATGGGCTGATAATAGTTTGCTTAAATTGTGTAGCGAAGCGGAACCGAGCAAACTATAAGCAGTCCGACTTTAAATTTTTGTTATGTTTCTTCACTTGTTAACGTTTATATTTCAACCAAAGCTTTAAGTAAGTAGCATTACAGGTTGGGTTATCATCCATTTTACCGTCTCTATCGCAGTCTGAACCAGTTAGCGTTTTAACCACTCCTTCACCGTACTTTGTAACGTCGCTTTGTTCAGGTTTAACGATAATAGTAATTTTTGGTGAATGTTGGATGAACTCACCTACATCTTTATATAAAGAGAACTCTTCCTCTGAAATAACACCTCTGATATCTATAGTTTTAGTATCAGTTGCTAAGGTATTAAGTGTAACTAAATAAAACATTCCAAAAATTAATATACTGAAAGACTTCATTTACATACCTGAAAACTTAATGCCTCGTTAAGAGGCAAATAATATGCTGGCTAAATAAGCGACGCAGGAACAAAAGCCAGCTGTTTTATGTCCGTTAAAGCAATTTGTTAAATACCGTAATTTGCGTCAACTAATTTTTCTACCGTAATGTTAGTGATGCTTTTCTGTTCCTCAAGCCAAGCTTTAACAGCAGCTCGGTCATCTTCTGTTGCAGAAATATAACGTTGAACTGAGCAGGCAAAAAAAGTAAATGATTCAGTATCACCGCTGCCATTCATAGAAAGCTCACGGCTTTCAACAAAGTCAATTAGTTGATTTAATAATGAATCAAAGTCATCTGAATTTATTGCGTTTAAGGTAAATGAAAATTCAAAACCTAAAATAGCAAATTCATCTAAATAAAGTTTTTTACGTAATCTACGACTTTTGTTACTGTGCATGATGATCCTTAAGTATATAACGCCTCATTTTAGAGGCTAACAATAGTTGGTTAAAATAAGCGACGAAGGAGCAAAAACCAACTGTTTTTCGTCCTACTTTAAAAACTTGATAAATGCCGAATAATTCCACTAGAAGTGGCCAAGCTGTTTAACTATAAAAGGCTTCAACAGTTCCTTTTAGCTTAATAAGAAGCGGTTGTCCTCTACGATCTAAAGCTTTAGGAGATGCGATTTTAACCCAACCTTCACTAATACAGTATTCCTCAACATCGTTACGTTCTTTGCCGTTCAGGCGAATGCCAATGTTATGCTCGAAAATTTCAGCCATATGATATGGGCTACGTGAATTACCTGAAAGACGGTCAGGTAAAGCGGGTAGAGAATTAGTGTCGTTCATTTTCTAGACCTAAAGTAATTTAAAAGTTCGTTATTGTAGTCAATATAGGCCTAGCCCTCAAGAATAGTTGCATACTTTACTAGGTATTAACGCCCTGCTAAGGGTCGCATTGTAGTTAGCTAAAAAGTGAAGCGGTGTGAAATCCGAAAAATGTAATTTATCCCGCTTGAACAGCTTTTTAAATTCGGTTACACATGCTTAGATTCTAATAATTCGCGTAGTGTTTTTGGCAAAAAGCTTCTTGCTTTTGATGTGATTGCTATTTCATTTTTTTGCCACAAAACGCCTAGGTAAATAACGAACAATCCAAGTAATGTTAGAGTTATTGGGAATAACCAACTATCTTTAAATATATCTGAGGCTAAATGACCTATATAACCTGAACAACCTATTGCACCAAATACAACAAATACTCTTCTGACTATTAGAACTCCGGTAAAAATCATCAATAAATTGATCGTAAAATAGATAAACTTAGATAATTCGCTATCAGAGTGTTGGAGTGACATTCCTCCCCAAAAAGCGATAACACCAAAAAGATATATCCAAAAGGAATAATCAGCTTTATGGTGTGATCTAATATCAACCCAAAAAGCAAAGGCAATCATGAGTAATCCTGAATACATAGAGACTAGTTTTCTTAGTTCCCAACTATAATCACCACCATTAATCATTACGGCAATATCCATTGTTAAATACCAAAGTGTTACGGCAATTGGCATGACTAAGAATGGGTACTTGTATTTCCAAGCAATAATGCCCCCTACTGCTAACGTACTTAATTCCATGTAAAGCCAATGCCATTTGATATATCGATGGTATTCTCTATAAATACTATCATCAGGCCAAACGCCTAGAGCGTGTTGCAATCCGTATACTGCTAATGGTGTTAGTGCTATAACAAAGGTTCCACAAATTCCCGCAGGGATGGCTAAATCTTTAGATTTAAAAATGTTGGTAAGCTTCAGTCCAACCGAACCATAAAATAGAGAAATAAAAACAATTCCAACTCCTCCAAAAGACTCCCACCCTAAATTCATAAAAAGAGTCATTGCTCCAATAGCAATCATTCCCCCGATGTAATATAGAACGTGTGTAAAATCGAACTTAGGAGCGGTATTTGGCTGCTTATTCAAAAACTCAATTAATTTTTCAGACTGCTCCAATGAAAGGATATTTTCATTTACAGCGTCCTCAAGGTTTTTCTTAGTAAAGTTCAATCAAGACTCCTTTCTATGATGAGCATCTAACGCCTCGTACCAGCGTTGCGGCTATGTAGCATCCGACTTCATATGTTTGTTGGAGAGTAATTCAGCAACACTTTAACGTTCGCTTATAACGAGCCTAAGCGCCAAACCTGTAAATACCGTTCCAGCGACGCGATTCATAGTGATTTGAGCTTTCACAGAGCCTTTTAACCACTCTCTAAGATAACCAGCAAACCATGCCACAGCCCCAAATATTAATAGAGTTGTTCCTATAAATAAACCGCCGAACATTAGCATCTGAATTGTTATTGGTCCTCTGGAAGGGTCAGCAAACTGCGGAAGAAACGCTAAGAAAAATATCGCCACCTTAGGATTTGTGATATTCATTATGATCCCACGCGAGTAGAGCTTTTGCCAAACCAATTTTTCTTTTCCCATCTCATCTAACTTCGTAGTACCTGCTCTAAATGATTGTAATGAAAGATAAAGTAAATAAATAGCACCAACTATTTTCAGTATATTGAAAGCCAGTATTGATGTTTGAAAAATGGCAGCAACACCCAGAGAAACTGCCGCTGTGTGAAGTAAAA
Organism: Colwellia sp.; assembly: GCA_034111385.1. Lineage (GTDB taxonomy): Bacteria > Pseudomonadota > Gammaproteobacteria > Enterobacterales > Alteromonadaceae > Colwellia. The sequence goes on from JAWUXK010000025.1 coordinate 10,430, forward strand.
GTCCAGTACACAAGCCTAGAGTAACTAATATGCCAGCCTTTCGGCCGTGCAATGCGGATTGTGTAAGAACAAAGATATTGTCAGGACCTGGCGCAAGAGCAAGTGCCAAGGAAGCAGTTAAAAAAATTGTAATTGTTTCAATTGGTATCATTCGATAGTTATCCTGTCTTGGCTAGACACAACGCCAAAAGAAGCGCTTGTTAGACGATGATTTCGGTAACAATTTCAGTTTTCACCGAATTAGCTATGAAACATTGCTCATGAGATTGATTATGCATTTTTTTAAGTTGCGCCATTGTTGGCTGATTACCACCTGAAAATTGAACATAGGGCCTTAGTGTGACTTTAGTCATTGAAATTTTACCATCATTATCTTTTTCCATGATTCCTACAGCATCATCCACATACGAATCCACAACATACCTTCTTTTAGCGGCAACTGATAAAAAGAATAGCATGTGACAACTTGATAATGACGCAACAAAGGCTTCTTCTGGATCCACATTTGCTTCTACAGAATATGGTAAAGGGACAACATGCGCAGAAGATGAAGCTTGAACTGTTATACCACCATCAAAAACCCACTCGTGTCCTCTACTATATTTGTTATCAATATAGTTTTCATCGCTGCCTCTCGCCCAATTAATTTTTGCAAAATACTCTGACATTACAACTCCATTTGGATAATCGTCTAGACACAATGACTCCCCACGAGTTGCTAGTCTCCGAACGTGGGACTTTTGTTAACAAACTTGTTATGGTGTTGATACTCAGCATTAAGTAAATCGCTATTACTTTTCTACGTTTACATAAAAGCAATTACACTTACAGCTAAAGATACTAATTTGTGGTTCTTTAGGTTTGATGCCTTTCCTCCGCGCCTGCGAATTCGCAATATCAATTGCTCGACGTATCTCGCCAATTTCGCTACTCGAGAGTCTTCTACCATTGCCACAATTCGGACATCGCTCTCTTTCACCATCGCTCGTAATTCTTTCTCCTGACATTTAAAAATCTCTCTTATTGATATTCAAAAGAATTAACTGCATAAGCTTCTTTGAATCCTAACGGCTAATTAACAGGCAAAATTTGTTGGCTAAAATAAGCGACGTAGGAGCAAAGCCAAGTGTTATTTTTCCTGTTTTATTGACTTGTTATAACTACATTTAGCCTATAAGTTTATATAATACAAGATTACTCACGAGGGTTGTTTTCACTTGCATGATTAGAACCTTCTAAAGACGTTTTAAAGTCTTCAAACTCTTGCTTTAATTTTGCAACATCTTTTTTAGCCGTCATAGCATAAGACAAACCAGCCAAACCAAATATAAATCCTATAATCCCCATACTTTCCATCGTACTCCCCTTATGAAGTAGTTATAACGCCCAATTAATAGGCAAAGTAGTGAACGCTGTGAACAAAAGCCAACTATCATTTGTCTCTGTTGAATAGCTTGTAAGCTATCTTTTTATCCGCTTATTTTTGCTAATTTAACCATAAGGTTTAGAGCTTCCTTTAGCTGAGCCAACTCACCCCCTGATGGTACGGTTTTTTTTGCACAATTATTTACTGCAATTGCATGGTCCATGAATAGGCGATTTTTTGGGTAGCGAGCTTCAAGCTGTTTAGCTAAGGTTTGTTTATATGTATCTACTTGTTTTTGCATTTGATTCGCTTTGTCTTTATCACCACCATTAAATTGCAACAAACCTGGTGAAACTATTTGACGTTGAATGTATTGATTATACGTTCCAAGCCCTTTACGTATTTTTTTTACATCTTCCTGATCATAATTTGATGGTGCGAGATCAAGTTTATTATCGACAAAATTGATAAGCGCTTGGCAATATTGCATTTCATTTATCAAGCCAGCAGCCAGAGGTGATTTAGAAACAATCAACAACAGACCTATGATTAATATTTTTTTCAATTTATTACTCCTGAAATTATTATAATGAGCCTAGATAGCTAACGTCTCACTAAGAGGCAAATAATAGTTGGTTAAAATAAGCGACGAAGGAGCAAAACCAACTGTTTTTGTCCTGCTTTATTGGCTTGATAGGACTTGGCTATTTCATGTACTGGCTGTATCCATCTATTTTCAATTTTAACCTTTCCGCCAGAAATTTATTTGCCTCGCCAAGTTGATTCAAAATACAGATCGCTTCATCTCTGTATCTTGATATTTTATCAGTATCCCAGTACTTTGGTGGTGGTTGCAGGTTTGTTATTCTGTCACACAATTTTACCATCCAAACTTCTTTGGGTTGCTGTTTAATTCTACTAATGCTGTCGTCCATTTGCTCTTTTTTTGTAGGCAACTCTTCATTTTTACTTAGTGCCAAAACCCCATTTGCTACTTCTAACCCAAATTTATTTTTAATATCTTCAAATGTAGTTTGTGTATCCTCAATTGAGTCATGCAGCAAAGCACACAGGACAAGCAGATTGGGCTTCTCAATGTTTGGGTTGTTCGCTATTGCAGCAGTTGCTTCCATGCTAACGAGACCTAGGTGATTGATATATGAAATATCACTACCAGGGATCGTTTGCCCAAGATGAATGGTAGAAGCAAAATTCCATGCCTTTAAATACGTATCTTGATTCCAAGAGTTCATTTTTTCTCCTCCATTAATTAGAGCCCTAACGCCGCGCTTTGCGGCTGGTTTTTGGAGCGAAGCGAGAAAAATCAGTCCGACAACAGCGCCTTGTTAGCAGTGTTTTACGGGTAGAGTAACTTAAAATCACCTAAGCCTCCCTTAACTGTTTTAATGTACTTTTCTCTTTTTGACCACGGTTTAAGTTTGGCTGGGAGCCTACTTAGCCAATGGCCATTGGGGCCGTAAGTTACTTCCCGTTTTTGACTTAATTGAGTTGAGGTAGGCATATTTTTTTGACTAACAATATCAAGGAAATGCTCTACCTCTTCAACTGAGGCGAAAGCAAGCTCAACCCCAAGAGCAACAACAATAAGTCGTGGAAATCCCTTAGTTGGGATGCCCGTGGGTAACGCTGGTTCATATTGCGTTGCATGTCGCCACACCTCGTTATCTAGGTGTTTATGAACCCAGAAGCTCAGCGGGCTTGGCTTATATTCTTCTGTAAATTCAATTCGCCATTTCTTCATGATGTGATTACTGCTAACAGCTTATTAAGAGGAAAAAACCCTTCTTTCTACAAGATAGGATTAATCATCCATAATTTTATAATACATTGACATTACTAGATTGTTATCTGTAGATCAATGAGTTAAAAACACCTCTTTAACTGGTTGATGAGTGAAAGGAGGAAATATTCCCCCTTTCTTGTAGAAAGAAGGAAATAAACCGGCTTGTATATAAACACAGTCCCATTGTTTTTATGTCATCTGTTTTTCTATAACGCATTACAGAGAAAATGCAGTTAAAAGCATTATGTCCATTTTGGTCGCTTATGTTGTTATCACACTCGTTAAACCTAATTACCACAAGTGTCAATTCAGGTGTGAATTAATGCACAATCAAGCACTAATAAATCTCTCTAAACAGTACAGTGTATTTTAAGTCTGTTCATACTATGTCTTTGTTCTTCTCTCCAAATTATTGGCTTCTGCTCACATTCATTTATAAGTTTAATAACTTGAATTTAGTTTTTTATAAGGTGTTTTTGCTGCATGTTCGGCGTGATAAACAAAAAGTGTACAAATCCATAGATCTATAACGAATGTTGTTACGTATAACGTTGATATAGAGGATTAGAGTTTATGTTAAGAAATATTATTGGTTTTAATCTATCATGGTTTGGGTTGGTGTATTTAGGCAACACTTTTATACCAATTGCGTTAGTATTTTTTGTTTCCCACTTATTAACTATTTCTGAATTAAAAAGTGAAGCTTTATTAATTTTAACAATAGCGGCAATTGGTATTAGCGTTGACTCATTTTTACAGTGGAACAATTTTTTTATTTTCCCTGAATCTAACCACATTCCCTTTTGGTTAATGGTGCTATGGGTGTGCTTCTCTACCACCATTTCTCATAGTTTACATTTTCTCGCCGCTTCTAAAAAACTACAAATAGCGGTAGGGGCAATATTCGCACCATTAAGCTATTTAGCGGCCGTTAAATTAAATGCAGTACAGCTTGGTCAGTCGGTTACTCAAACTTACGCAGTATTAAGTTTTATATGGGCACTACTGTTTATTGTGTTTTTCTATTTAAAATCAAAATTTTTCATAACAAAGGTAAGCCATGTTTAAATTAATCCCCCCTATCCTTTTTGTAATTTTATCAACCAAGTTACTTTTTGCATCAGAACTGCCTGATGAAGTTAAATGGCATAACAACTTAAATACTATCATTGAAAATCAGCAATTTAAAAAAATTGGAGAAACCACTTTTTCTATTTTATTTTGGGATTTATATAAAAGTAAATTACTGACCACTTCAGGCAACTATCCAATAATTGATGACAACGACAAGCTCATTTATGAAATCAACTATTTAAAAGACATTTCGTCAACTGATTTGCTGAAACGCACCATAGAACAATGGCAGCACATCGGGGTTGAAGCAGAAAATTATCATGCCTATTTACCGTTATTAAAACAAATTTGGCCCGACATAAATAAAGGCGATACCTTATCATTAATTTTCGATAAACAAAGCAGTGCCTTTTATTACAACCAAGAACTCATTGGCATTATAGATTTCCCTCAATTTGGACAACTATTTATCGATATTTGGTTAGCTAAAAACACCAGTCAGCCTGACTTACGTAATGAATTGTTAGGTAAAATTGCAGAGCAAGAGGTCAACAATGGTTAAATTTTCTATTTTTAAATTCATATTTTTTGTCTTTGTTATTACTTTGACTTCAATGCTGGCAAGTTGCTCCGCAAATTTAACTGATTATCAACAAGACAAACTTAACTTTGATATAAAAAACTACTTTTCAGGCGATGTTATCGCATGGGGCATAGTGCAAGATTATAGCAATAAAGTGACAAGACGATTCTGTGTTGAAATTAATGGCTCTTGGCAAGGGAATAAAGGTGTTTTAGCTGAAAAGTTTTATTTTGACAACGGTGAAATTAGCTATAGAAATTGGCAGTTAACTAAGCAAAATGATGGCAGTTATCAAGGGACTGCAGAAGATGTTATTGGCATAGCAATGGGTAAACATCAAGGGTTCGCATTTCAATTTCAATACACGTTGTTACTTAAGCTAGATAACAAATCCTACGAAGTTTCCATGGATGATTGGATGTATCAGCTTGATGAACATAGAGTAATGAATAAAACAGCCATGTATAAGTTCGGGATAAATGTGGCTAACGTTACCCTTTTCTTTGATAAAAACTCGCCAAATAATACCTGTGGTTAACAAGACTATCATGCCAGATAAACATGAAATGATGCACATTCAGTGATAATTCAATTAAATTTCGATGAATTGATCATTTCACCTCTATCGAACGTATAAATAACAAAGCAAAATAATTGAAGTTAAAATGAATACATTAAATTTACCTATATTTCCATTGCCTGTATTTTTGCTGCCAAACGGTATTACCCGTTTACGCATTTTTGAACCAAAATATTTAAAAATGATAAAAATAGCGACAAAAGGACAAGGCTTTGTTATTACGCCAAATTATAAGGACACTAACAACAGCGATGTTATTTGGGGTAGCCAGGTAGAAATTATAAATTTCGACCAAGGTGACGATGGCGTATTAGAAATTGATGTCAAAAGTACCTCTCTCGTTGAAATTACTTCGTTAAACAAAGATGAATCTAATTTACTCTTTGGTGATATTTCTCTCGTAGAGCATTGGTCTCACCAAAAGGAATCACCTGAGGCATTAGATGAGGGTGAAAGAAAGATAAAAAACTTATCAATCTCACTTGATATGCTTTTTAAAAACGATAATAGATTGGCAGATTTGTACCCAGATAAACCATTCGATAATGGCTATTGGGTTGTTGCTAGGTGGTTAGAATTATTGCCTGTACCAATGAGTGTTAAAACAACATTTATTTCAACTAATTCATACAACGAAGCTAAAAAATTCATTCAATCCATCATTTTAAAATAATTTTAAATAAAGTGATCTTAATTATTACACTCACGTATTAGTTAAAAGATGCCCCAAAATAAAGTGATGGATGACAGTGCCCATGCAAACTAATTTGCTAAGTAATGTTGTAGATGATAAATCTAGTAGCATGCAAAATAAAATAAACCACCCTGAACTATGCCAATGGCTAAAAGCTGTTGCAATAAGCAGAGACAAAGCCGCCTTTACGCACTTGTTTAAGTTCTTTGCACCAAAAATTAAAGGCATAGCACGCCGTAAATTCCCTAATGAAACCCAAGCAAACGAAGTTGTTCAGGAAACAATGAGCAATGTTTGGCGTAAAGCACATTTATTTGATGAAAATAAAGGCGCTGCAACAACTTGGGTATATACCGTGATGCGCAACGTTACTTTCGATATTTTACGTAAAATGAAAAGTAATAAAGAAGATATGTTAAGTGACGACATTTGGCCGATTGCCGAAAGCGCCGGTAATGATGATGAAGAGACTTTCGTTGACCATCTTGAAAACCAACAACTATTAAATGGCATTGAACAATTACCTGAAGCGCAACAACAGGTTGTTAAAGGGTTCTATTTAATGGAAATGTCTCAAGAACAGCTTGCTACTCATTTAAACTTACCTTTAGGGACAATTAAATCTCGTTTGCGTTTAGCGTTAGCAAAACTCAAAGTACAGTTAGGAGAAAATCATGATTAAACACCACCCTAAATTTGAGCTAATTCAGTCTTTCGTTAATGGTGATTTACCTGCCTCTCTTTCTGCAGCTATCACCATTCATGCAAATATATGTACTAGCTGTCAAAGTAAAATTACCCAGCTGACTGAACATGTTGCAGAAGCAAGTTTTGAACAAGGGATCGATCAACACATAAGTACGGGAAACCTTGCAGAAAATAACGTTAAAAAAGAATGTGTATCAGACGTTGACCAATCACTAGATGAGGTAAATGATTTCGATTTTGACGACATGATAGCAACTATTACACAATGTGCCGATATAGACGAAATACAACCTTCTATAGAGAAAACCGTTGAATTTAAAAATAAAATCTATGCCTTACCCAAGGTTTTAAATAATATTGAATTTAGTAGAACAGCGCAAATTGGAAAACTAGCCCGAACTCGATTGATGTTGGACGAAGATGAAATTCATACTAACTTATTACACATAGAACCCGGTGGTAGTGTTCCAGAACACACACATAAAGGTTTTGAACTAACCTTATTATTAGAAGGCTCTTTTAGTGATGAGAATGGTGAATACGTCAAAGGTGATTTCATCATGCTTGACGGCTCACATAAACATCATCCTGTATCCAATGAAGGTTGCTTATGTTACACCGTAGCAAACGATGCTTTACACTTCACACAAGGGATAAATAAATTGCTTAACCCTATTGGCTCATTTATTTATTAGTAGGCGAAATTTATGATTTATTCATTTAATAGTACAGATATACAACTTGGTATCAGCGCCTGTTTGATTGGTGAAAAAGTAAGATATGATTCCAGTAATAAACCGTCTAATTTTTGCATAAACGAACTGGGAAAACATGTTCAATACAAATCATATTGTCCAGAAGTTGCCATCGGTTTGCCAATACCTAGGCCTACAATACGTCAAATAAAACAAGGAGACGTTATCCGTGTTTCAAGACCAGACGGTAGTGGCGATGTCACTGATGCCTTAAAAGCTTATGGTAAAAAGGTTGCCAGTTTAACTAAACACCTGAGCGGTTATGTATTTTGTGCTAAAAGCCCAACTTGTGGCATGGAACGGGTAAAAATTTATTCCCCAGAAGGTAACTCGTTACCTTCAAAAGGTGTTGGTGCTTTTGCCAAAGAAATTATGGAAGCCAACCCTCTGTTACCCTGTGAAGAAAATGGTCGTTTAAATGATATGTTAATCAGAGAGAATTTTGTTGCGCGTGTTTTTGCCTATAAGCATTGGCAAAACATAGTTGCGTCAGGTTTAACTAAACATAAATTAACCACTTTCCATAGCCAATACAAATATACGGTAATGAGTCACGATTTAATTGCGTATAAAAAATTAGGTCAATTATTGGCAAGTGCTGATATTCCTTTAGAACAAATGGCCGCTGACTATATATTAGGATTAATGAATGCACTTAAAATCATGGCGACCCGTAAGAAGCATGCTAACACCTTAGCCCATATTCAAGGTTACTTCTCCAAACACTTGGAAAGCCATGAACGAAAAGAGTTGTGTGAGCAAATTGATGCTTACCGAGAAGGCTTAATACCTCTCATCGCTCCTTTAACGTTAATTAAGCATTATTTATTGAGGCATCCAAAAGAGTATTTAGCTAAACAAGCTTACTTATCTCCCTATCCGGATAGTTTAAAGCTTAGATATTCCTATTAATATTGATTTTTTATAGTAAGGATTTACCTTGTTACTTTGGTTTCGTAATGATTTAAGAACACACGACAACCCTGCTCTACATTATTTTCTGAGACACGTTAGCGCCAACACTCAATGTGAGGCGCTTTTTTTTGTGTCAGAAAAACAGTGGCGACAACACCACTGGTCATCAATTAAAATTGATTTTATTAAACGTCATGCCTATGCGTTAAAAAACGATTTATTAAAATTAAATATCGATCTTAAGATCATTAAAGTCCCTGACTATTCGGCACAATTAAGTTATTTAAAAGCCTATTGTTTAGAGCACAATATCGAACTCGTTATCGCAAATAGTGAACTGGAAATAAATGAAGTTCTACGAGATAAATCATGCATAGAACAAGGCATCTCGTTAACTTTATTTGAATCAGACGTTGTTGTACCTAAAGGAAAAGTCCTCAATCAATCGGGGAAAATGTATAAAGTATTCACCCCGTTTAAACGCGCTTGGTTAAGGTATGTTCAGAAATATGGTTTTGACTATTTTGGTAAAATATCAAGTACTGAAACGGATATCCTAGACAACCCTACTGTAAGTAATACTACTATAGAAGAAAATGGTTTATCGGCAAAATGGCCGTTAGGGTCTGACTTCGAACAGAACGAATTACCACTTTTCTTTCAAAATAAAATAGCTGATTACGCTGATGTTAGAGATATTCCATCGATAAAAGGAACAAGCGGTATTTCTCCTTATCTTGCCGCGGGCGTTATTAGTCCCCGATATATATTAAGAGTTTTATTAACAAAATTCCCCGATATTTTAATCGCCGAAGATAGCGCCGAATTTCCTTGGTTAAATGAAATCATTTGGCGAGAGTTTTATCGCCACTTAATGTTCCATGAGCCAAGGTTATGTAAAAATGAATGTTTCAATTCTAAATATCAAAACCATCATTGGAACCACAATGAGCAGTTATTTAAACAGTGGTGTGAAGGTAAAACAGGTTACCCGCTTGTTGATGCCGCAATGCGTCAGCTTAATCAAACGGGCTGGATGCATAATCGTCTAAGAATGGTTGTCGCTAGCTTTTTAACAAAACATTTATTAATTGATTGGAGATTAGGTGAAAAATATTTTATGCAAAATCTAATAGATGGTGATTTGGCATCTAATAATGGCGGCTGGCAATGGGCTGCAAGCACAGGTTGTGATGCACAGCCCTACTTTAGAGTTTTTAATCCTATTAGACAAAGTGAACGATTTGATCCAAAAGGCGACTTCATTCGTAAGTACTTACCAGAACTAAATAATATTCCTGATAAACATATTCACTTTCCACATAAGTTTATTAAGGATAATAACCTAAATATTTATTGGCCAGCGATTGTCGAACATAAAGAAGCTAGGCTTAAGGCCTTAGCTTTCTATAAATAATTTATTTGACCGTTATGCAATCAACGTTAAGTCAATATTTAGCAACGCGAATTTACGGTAAAAAATATGCAAGAGCAATTACAAGGTAAAACGTTTCACTCAACTCTAGCTTATGGTGCTGACCACCCTGCTTGGCTTCGAAATTTTGTTGATATCTATCAAAAACTTTCTACCGATAACTTAGATTTACTTGAAGACATCTACCATAAAAATGTGACCTTTGTAGATCCTATTCACCAAATACAAGGCTTTGATAATGTCTATCAATATTTCAAAGCCTTATATCAAAACTTGTCAGCTTGTAACTTTACGATTACCGATGTTATTGCTGAAGATGGTCAAGCCGCTATTTACTGGGAAATGACCTACTACCATCATAAATTTAATCAAGGTAAGCCAGTTACTGTTCTTGGAAATACTCACATTAAAGGACAAGATGACAAAGTTATTTACCATAGAGATTTTCTTGATTTAGGTGAAATGATATACGAGCAACTTCCTATTTTAGGAAAAATAATTAAGTGGATTAAAATCAAGGCTGCCTCTTAATGTCCAATAAAAGCAACAATAATAAGACTGTATTAATTACAGGAGCAACCTCTGGCATTGGGTATGAGCTATTCAATCAGTATGTTGAAGCGGGACACAACGTTATTGCTTGTGGCAGAAATAACCAGCAGCTTGCTAATATAAATGACAAGGCTTATAAAACTTGTTTGTTTGATGTCACCAAAAATGATGAAGTCGTTAGAGTAACCGATGATATAGAAGAAATAGATATTCTTATCTTAAATGCGGGTAATTGCCGTTATATTGATGATGCGAAAAAATTTGATGGTGCTCTTTTTGCTGATGTTATTGCAACTAATCTCATGTCAATCGGTTGGTTATTACAAAGCTTACTACCTAAAGTAAAAAAAGGCGGACAAGTTGTGTTTATCAGCTCTAGCGCAACCATAATTCCATTTCCTCGCAGCGAAGCGTATGGAGCATCAAAAGCTGGGATGGATTATTTAGCCAACAGTTTACGTTTAGATTTAATCAAAGAAAACATTGATGTCACCTTAGTTCACCCTGGCTTTATTAAAACGCCACTTACCGACAAAAATGATTTTGCTATGCCCTTTTTACTTAGCGCAACCGAAGCTGCCCAAAGAATTATAGCTGGTGTCAGTAAGAGAAAAAAATATCTCCAATTTCCTAAACGCTTAACATTAATGTTAAAGCTCTTTTCATTTTTACCAAGCTCATTGTGGCAATCACTCATTTTAAGGAAGCAAACTTCATGAAGCATTTTGCTATTATTGGCTCTGGCGTTTCAGGCCTAACCGCAGCCTATTTATTATCGAAAAAATACAATGTTACCGTATTTGAAAAAAATGACTATATTGGTGGCCACACAGCAACAGTTGATGTAGAAAAAAATGGTAAAAGTTATGCGATAGACACGGGCTTTATTGTTTTTAATGATAAAACCTATCCAAATTATTTAGCTCTGTTAGCTGAAATAGGTATTAGCAAACAAGCAACTGAAATGAGTTTTTCCGTTCACAACTGCCATACAGGCTTAGAGTATAATGGTCACAATCTAGATACCTTATTTGCGCAACGCCGTAATATTTTTAAACCGACTTTTTGGTTGTTGGTTAAAGAAATACTGCGCTTTAATAAACAGTGTAAAAAAATCTTTGAACAACAAAACTATATTGATGACTACTCACTAGGAACTTTTTTACGAGAAAACAACTTCAGTGAATTTTTTGCTGAACATTATATTTTGCCTATGGGAGCCGCTATTTGGTCAAGTTCATTGGCCCAAATGGAAGATTTTGAGTTTCGATTTTTTGTACAGTTTTTCCATAACCATGGATTATTAAACATTGCCGACAGACCTCAATGGTACGTTATTCCTAATGGCTCTCGAAGCTATTTATCACCTTTATGTAAGCCGTTTAAAAATAATATCAAGCTAAATTCAAATATTAGTGGCATTACCCGTAGTGAAGATAAAGTACATTTACACTTTACTGACTCCCCAAGTGAAACATTTGATGAAGTAATTATTGCTTGTCATTCCGATCAAGCGCTTGCTTTGTTAAATGACGCTAGCGAAAACGAACAGGCGGTTTTATCTGCCATGCCCTATAGCGAAAACTCGGTTGTGTTGCACACTGACATTAAACTTTTACCTAATCGAGAAAAAGCATGGGCGAGTTGGAATTACCAACTTAGCCAAGATCGTTCCAAGGCGGCGAGCGTAACGTACAACATGAATATACTTCAAGGTATTGAAAGCACTGATACCTTTTGTGTGACTTTAAATCAAAAAGAAGCGATTGATCCCAATACTATCTTAAGAGAGTTTACCTATCACCATCCGATATTTTCAACAGAATCAATTAAAGCTCAAAAGCAACGTTCACTGATATGTGGTCTTAATCATACCCATTTTGCTGGCGCATATTGGCATAATGGATTTCATGAAGACGGTGTAAGAAGCGCTGTTGAAGTGGCTAAACGTTTTGACTGCCATCTTGATGCTTCCTCAGGTAAGGACTGATCATGTCGACGTCGTTTAATAATAGCTACATATACTCAGGAAACGTGATTCATCGGCGCTTTTCACCCAAAAAACATCAATTTAATTACTCATTATATATGTTGGCGTTAAATGTTGCTGATGTTGAAAATGGCGGTAAAAGCCAAGGTGTATTTGGTTTTTCTTGGTATCACCCATTACGATTTGTTGAGAAAGATTACCTACGAGGTGAACCTTTATCGCTGTCGTTACGTATCAAACATAAAATCAGGAAATTAAACGGACACAAAGACATTTCAAAAATGTTAATGCTGGTACAAGTTAGATGTTTTGGACTTTATTTTAGCCCCGCAAATTTTTATTTTTGTTATGACAAAGATGACAACTGTACACAAATGTTAGCAGAGGTAAGCAATACACCATGGAATGAACGACATTACTATTTAATAGATTTATTGAAAGATGAATCTGATCAGATAACAAACAAAGTCTTTCAGGTATCTCCATTTATGGATTTAAACATGCGCTACGCATGGCAAGTAAAACCACCCGCAGCGGATGATAGCAAACTGTTAGTAAAAATAGAAAATCAACAGGTAGATGAAAAATCCGCATCAAATACAACATTATTTGATGCGACATTGATACTTAGAAAACAACCGTTTAACAAACGTAATTTAGTAAAAATTTGGGCACAATTGCCTGTGATGACGTTAAAAGTAGTAGCGGGTATATATTGGCAGGCGTTAAAACTGTTTATCAAAAGAATACCTTTTATTGGCTATCAAAATGCAAGTTAACAATTAGCCATATTTAGAAAGTTTAGGGAGAATTTTATGGAACAAATTGAGTATGTTAGTGCGTTACAAGACGCAAGTTGGTTTGAAAAACGCTGCAGAGCGATTGTCCATTCAGTTTTTTCAAAAATTACTTATGGTCAATTAGAGGTTGTCGAAGCGACTCATCACGATTTCTTTCCAAATAATTCAACTATCCTTTCAACCGCACAAGATAGCGCTCATGCTATAAAAGGCAAAATTTACATTCACGACATTAGTGTTTATCGTGACTTTGTTAAGGGTGGCAGTATTGGCGCGGCTGAAGCATTCATAGACGGTAAATGGAGCAGCCCTAACCTAACCAATGTAATCAGAATTTTTGCTAAAGCTCAGCAGCAAACCGATAGGCTAGACGCGAGTAAATCATTTGTTAATAAAATAAAAAATGCGCTTAACCATTGGCAAAACAGAAATACTCAATCAGGCTCTAAGCGAAATATACTTTCTCATTACGACCTAGGTAATGAGCTTTACACACGCTTTCTTGATCCGAAAATGATGTACTCTTCAGCTATTTATCCATCTGACACATCAACATTGGAAGAGGCACAAACCCATAAATTAAAAACCATTTGTGATCGTTTATCACTCTCAGAAAATGATCACTTATTAGAGATAGGTACTGGCTGGGGCGGTTTAGCTATTTTTGCGGCACAAAACTATGGCTGTAAAGTAACAACAACAACCATTTCAGATGCGCAATTTGACTACGCCAAGGAACAAGTAAAATCATTGAACCTTGAAGATAAAATCACCCTACTTAAAGAAGATTATCGCGATTTAACAGGTACCTATGACAAAGTAGTATCGATAGAAATGATCGAAGCAGTTGGCTATGAGTTTTTGCCTAGTTTCTTTAAACAATGTAACGACAGATTAAAAGAAGGAGGTAAATTATTGATTCAATCGATCACCATCGCTGACCAACGCTTTGATTATTACAAAAACAATGTCGATTTTATTCAGCGTTATATCTTTCCGGGTGGTTTTTTACCGTCGATAAATACTCTGTCTCAGCATATAACTAAGCATAGTGAATTAGTCATTGAATCATTAGATGATATTGGTTTAGATTATGCAAAAACATTAGCTGATTGGAGAAAAAACTTCCTTTCATCATGGGTAGAATTAACCCAATATGGCTATGATGAAAAATTCAAACACCTTTGGTTATATTACCTAGCCTATTGTGAAGGTGCATTCTTAGAGCGCTCTACGAGCACAGTACATCTAGTCGCTAGGAAACAATAATTGATGTTAATAAAACGGATTTTAATTCTATGCTCTGCGTTATTTATTGTTAGTTGTACGGGCATCCCCGATGGCGTAAAACCTATTGATAACTTTAACTTAGAAAAGTATCAGGGCACATGGTATGAAATAGCGCGTCTAGATCATTCATTTGAACGAGACCTTGAAAATGTATCAGCACAATACCGCATAAAAACTGACGGTAATGTTGAAGTAATCAACCAAGGATTTTTACCAAAGGATAAAATATGGAAAAAAGCGATTGGTAATGCAAAGTTTGTACAATCGTCAGACAAAGGCTATTTAAAAGTATCATTTTTTGGCCCCTTTTATGGCTCTTACATCATTTTCGAATTAGATGAACACTATCAACACGCATTCGTGTCAGGACCTGATTTATCGTATTTATGGCTACTTTCACGTACGAAAACAATTGAACCTGAGTTAATGAATCATTTCATTGAAAAAGCAAAGACGTTAGGTTTCGATACCGAAAATTTAATTTTGGTAAATCAAGATTCTAATCGGTGATTTTTCATAAATGAAAATTTAATAAGCAAACCCACTTCATGCCAATAGTTTACATAAAAAATCATTGATTATGTATTCTATAGAATAAATAAAAGCGGAACATTATAATTCCACCATAATTATCAATAAAAACAATTACTTTAGTATACTTTATTGATACGCTTTTACCTGAGTTAAACGCATAAGTCTGTCAATATTTAAGAAACTTGTTACAATGCTATTTTTTGACTGTAGATAGACAATGAATAATAGTAATGATCCGCTACACGGCGTGAAACTTGAACAGATTCTAACCGAACTAGAGAAGAAAATTGGTTGGGATAAAATGGGTGAATTACTTAATATACGTTGTTTCACCAATAAACCGCGTCTTAAATCAAGTTTAAAATTTCTGCGTACAACTCCTTGGGCACGCAGTAGAGTTGAAATTTTATACCTAAAAACATTTTGTAGTAAGCATAAAGAAACAGGTAAATTGATCAGGGCGATACTCGCGAAAAATACAGCAGTAGCAGAAACAACTTCCACCAAGCCTACTCCCTTTGTTTGGCCTACTTCGAAAAACAAATAGAATTATGCCACTTTGAAAATCTAAGGTTTTAATAGCATATCGACAGCTTTGGAGTAGTAAGCAGTCATAAATGATGAGCCAATTCAATATATCTAGCAGTTACAATGAGCCTATAGCTGCCGTTTTAATTTAAATACTCACATCCATTTACAGCTGAAATTTCGTCTAACTTTTTTGCGTGTAGTTAGGCCTCAAACCCCAAAAGCGGACATTGGAATCATTCAAGTACCAAGCAAATTTAGAGTATTCAATATAAGGCGGCATTTCACCCCTAAGCGCCATAGAGTTACAACTGTATTTGTTGTACTTCAAAGTTGATAATAAGGTTTACCTATTCAAAGTCAATTTTGTTTTCTTTGCACCCAAACTCCACAAATCATCGAAATTTTTGACCACGATATTTATACCATTCATCTAGAAATAAAGTATTTCTAGCATAATTTTTAAACCGGCGGAATGCACATTTACCATGTATCGATTGGGATAAAACTTATTAGGAACAACTACTCGTACCTGTATCGGGGTTGCATTTTGGTGCAATAGCAATGTCGAATATAGAGTTCGCTTACAATTGTCTACTTTCATAACCCTGATAATCGAGTATGCAGCCTAGATAAAAAAACGGGGGTTAGACGTTTTTTACTTGAGAGTTATGTCACTGGGCATCCTTTTTAGCTGAAGAGCCTTTCATTACGGATAAGTACAATGCAGGAATAACAAAAAGCGTTAAGAGCGATGAAAACATTAATCCCCAAACGATAGATGTCGCTACAGGAGACCAAATTAATGAATGACCTCCCATGCCTGAAGCCAATGAAAAAAGTCCGGCAATTGTTGTAAGTGTAGTGATCATGATTGGTAACATTCTTCGTCTACCTGCATAAAAAGTGGCATGAACTAAACTCATCCCTCGTTTTAAATTCGTGTTAGCCGTTGCAATCAATACAATAGATGAATTAACCGCAATACCTGCTAAGGCTACAATGCCGTACATGGTAAATAAACTTAACGGATCTTTTGAGACAAAAAGACCTAATATCACCCCAACAAACGCCATAGGTACCGTTAGCAAAATCATTAATGGTTGAAAATAGCTTTGAAATTGCGTGCTTAAAATTAAGTACATTAAACCAAGACCAAACAAAAACAGTACGCCCATTGAATCCATACTTTCTTGAATATCGTCTAATTCCCCTGAGAAATCTAACGTTACATTCGGATAATCAGCAGCGATGGTTGGCCAATAATCTTGAATTAATTTATTAGCACTTACCGTATCTGTTCGTAATTTGTCGATATCTGACTCTAAGGTAATAGTACGTTTGAAGTTGTAATGGCGTAAATTACCTTTAACGCGTTCAGTGCTTACATACACTAAATTTTGTAATGCAATGGCATTGCCATTAGCGTCAGGAATTGAAATACGCAATAATGATTCAACAGTATCAAATTCATTATTAACTGCTGACATTGATTTTATTCTAAGAGCCACTCGGTCACCCTCAACTTGAACATAGCTGGCAACTTCCCCGTCAACTAACATTTTAACCGTGCGCTGAACATCATTTGGTCTTACACCTAAACGATTAATAGCATCGGTATTAAGTGTTAGTGTTAATCCAAATCGCCCTTCACTATCATCATCACTGTAATCTTTGAATAGATCATTACCCGCGATGAAGGAAGTAAGTTCATCAGTGGCTTGTCTTAACTCTTGATAGTTATCACCACGCACTTTTACACTAACGGGCTTACTAACAGGAGGACCACCTGATAACTTTAAAAAGCTTATATTAATTGGACCAACAATCTCAGACAGCGATGTTCTTGTCTCTTCAATCAGTTGTTCAACAGTACGCATATCATTTTCTCTCGGATTAAGGCTCACTAGCAATTGTCCTAAATGATCTGAAAACAAGGGTTCCATTTCAGTAAATTGCTGTCCCGCGTAAGCAACAACAGAACGTGCATCCTCAATAGTTAATTGCTCTTTAGTAACCTTTTCAATCTCTAATACTTTGTCCATCGTTTCTTGTAATGAACTCGTTGCAGGCATTTCTACATTCACATAAAATAAACGAATCGTGTCTGCTGCGAAGAAGTCTGTTTTGATCAACCCTCCAACAATGGCTGAAACTGCCAATGTAAGTAATAAAAACATACCTGCCAAGGTTGTTTTTGGACGTCGCATCACTTTGGTTAAACCAAAACCATATTTTATTTTAAGACGATGAATTAAGCGCTGTCGTAATTTATCTATTTTTCCTGGGTTATCAAAATTCACTTTGGTTGCGACAATATGTCCAGGTAACATCCAGTAAGCTTCAACCAAACTTATCAGTAGTGCTACGGTGACCACAAGAGGAATTACCATCATAAATTTACCTAATATACCCGGCAATAACATCAAGGGTAAAAACGCAGCCATTGTAGTTAATACTGAAGCGGTAACTGGACTAATAACTTCGGTTAATCCAGTCCAAGCTGCATCCATCCCTCGCTTGCCCTGCCGTAATTTTTCATAAATAGAATCAACAACGACTACTGCGTCATCAACTAACATGCCTAATGATATGACAATGGCGAGCAATACTGATGTGTTTAAGGTCTGCCCTAACGCTTGTAATACAACAAAAGTGCCTGCTAGGGTGAATGGAATACCGATAGTGACGAGTATGCTAATTGTATTCCCTAAAAATAACCAAGTAACCAGTAATACAAAAAACAAACCATATAAGGCATTAGTTTGCATAATACTCAGCGCATTACGCGTAATAAGTGTTTGGTCATCTACTAATATAAATTTCACACCCAATTTTTCACTTAACTTGTTTTTTTCATTAATAAAAGTATTGATACTTTCAACGAGTTTCAACGTATTTGCGCTCTCTTGTTTCATTATGGCAAACAATACGGCTGGACGTCCTTGAAAGCGTACTAGGCGGTCAGGTTTTGAACGTGCTCGGACAACCTGAGCAATATCGCCTAATTTAATTTCTATTTCTGCCTTTGATTGACTCGGAACGGATTCTAATAGAATAGGCAGTTGCGCTAGTTTTTCAGGATCTGTCGTTGTACCTTGAATACGTATTAACCATTGATCTTTGGCTATTCTTGCTGTGCCTGCTGATGTATCGGTAAAAAAACTACCGACTGAATTGGCAATAGTGACAGGAGAAATACCGAGAAGTTGAATTTTTTCTATATTAAATCGTACTTGAAGTTCAGGCTCTCGATCACCGGTGAGTTGTACGCGATCAACACCTGAAATTCGTGCGAGATCTTTTTCTAACGCCCTAGCTTGACGACGTAAGTTTTCATCGTCAGCAGGACCCGTTACAACAACTGTTGCTGTTGGAAAAGCATTTGCTGTAGTTATTTCGGATACGGTAGGCCGTTCAGCGTCTTCAGGAAATCGGTCTTCCGCATTGTTAATTTCACGACGAAGATCCGATACACGTTTGTCGAATAAACGTCCATCTATATCATAAAAACGCACCAATACACTTGATATTGCTTCACGACTTGTACTCGAAACAAATTTAATGTCTTGAACTTTTTCAATAGCTTCTTCTAATACATCAGTAATTTTTTGTTCAACATCTCGCGCTGAGGCTCCAGGTAAAAAGGTAGTAATTTGTACCCAGTTAAAGTTAACAGATGGATCTTGTTCACGAGGTAATTGCTTATAAACAATAAACCCAACGACTAATACTAGTACAAAAAACAGATTAGTTAACACATGATTTTCAATTAATTTACGCAACCACATATAAAGATCCCTATCAGTTAGCTGTTGGCGTTATTTTTAGTTCATCGCTATCAACAAGACCATGACGACCTTCAACAATAATTAATTGCTTGTGGTCTAAATAATAAGGAATTGGACGCCCTTCTTCAGCTTTAGGTACTTTAATAAAACGTGCGCGGTTGTTTTCAATAACAAAAAAACCATTCGTGTCTTGTCGAGATTGCAACAAATGAGCGGGTAAAAATGCGGTAGGACTCTGCCACGTTAACCGACCTATTTCACCGGGTATTAGCTCAATGTTTTTATTCTTGTTGATAGCGTTATGATTTACAGCATTAGCATTGAAAACCAATCTAACTTCACGACTTCCGGAGTGCTCTTTCACTAATGGCAACATTGCCCGAAAAGACAATGGGTACGAAATATCACCAATCATCAATTGATAACTGGCAGCATTATTAAAACTGGTTGTGTCACTAAGTGGAATATTGGCGCTGATTTCATTATTATTTTGTTGTAATAATTCCACGACAGCTTCTCCAACAAGAATCATTTCACCTTCATTACTTAGCCTCTGTGTGACAACCCCTGCAAAAGGCGCTTTGATATGACAATGTGAAACATTTAACTCGGCTAAAGATAACGACGCTTGTTGAGCAACCAATTGCGCGTTGACATTTTGCATAGTCACTTTACGCAAATCAAGCTCTGCTTCACCTATATTACGTTGCTTAAAAAGTTTATTGCCACGAATTAACTCATTCTCTTGAAATGCCACTTGATGGGAGAGTTGTTGGTATCTAGCTTGTTCTACGTTAAATAATAAGTTGTGTTGTTCACAATCTAATTCGGCTAATACTTGATCTTTTTTAACAATATCACCAACAATCACCTTAAGTGATACTAAGCGTGCTGATAATTCAGAGGGAATTTTACTCACATTTAACGCAACAACTTCTGCCGGAGCATTTTTTGCCGGATATACAATAAGTTCACACGCCTCTTTCGCCGTAATAAATACTGCTGAAGATGCATAAAATACAGTAAAAAAACTCGTAAATACTACTATGTTTGCAAAAAATTTCATTGTTAATCTCATTAATCGAATACATTATAAAATAATAAAGCCTTTTACATTACTGGTCGGCCAATTAGCTAGTAAGCTACTTATTCTTAATCACCTGAACTGATATCACCAATGAATAATGTATCAGTTACCCTTCCAAAGATTGCAAATCAAGTGTAACTTGATCAATACCATATTTAGATATTCTTTTTCCAAGTTCTGATTTTTTGGCACTTAACAATGATATTCCCTCAACAACCATGTCAAAAACTTTCCATTGCTTCGCTTTCTTATTCATGCGCATTTTAAAAATAAGATCAATCGTTGGTTTATTCATGTCAATAATTTGAGCTTTAATTGCAATAATTCTATGTCCTTCTACCGTTTTTTCAGTTTCAAACAGTACCTGCTGATTTTTGTAGCTCATCAATGCCGTGGCGTAAGTTCGCTCTAAGTTATGATACATAGCTTCTGAAAACAGTTCCCTTTGTTTCTTAGACGCTCTCTTCAAATGACTCCCTAGTACTTTAAATGCTGAGTACCTATAGTCGATAAATGGCATAAGCTCTTCATTAACAATTGTTCTCATAACATTAGGGAATTTTTCGATTTTTTTTTGGTTATCAGCTATTCGAGAAAACAATTTATTCGTCACATTTTCTAAAACTAAATAAGGTGATATCTCAACAGACAGTGAAGAGAAAGACGTTGTTAATAAACCTAAAATAAATATAAATAATGGCATTCGCATAGAGTTTCCCTTGTGATAATAACTCAGAAATATGGTTTTATACATTGGATAAATAAACTAGTTAGCCATTAAAAAATCATGTCTAATTCGTTTTTTATCTTAAATTAACGATATGAAAATGTTGCTCTTAGTGAGTTATCAATGCTTTTCGTAATTGATATGAACAATATAAAAATATAGCTACAAAATAAATGCTTCAGGGATGGATGGATACAAACGGGGGATAACTTGGACATATTTGACAGGTGATATATAAATACCCTAGTGCCACATAGGTTTAGTTAACTATTCTTATCCGGTCTTTAAAAACTAACAAGTCATCATTTCAGCAGAAGAGCATGACAAAGTTTTAATGATAAAACCAAAATGCCATAAAACAGTACTGAGACTAAATAGGTTTTAACAATAGTACTTTGTTTGATGAACTGAGTTCAACTATTTCTTTCATGGTAAAATCACTTTCATCGATGAGATATTTCCATTGAGCGAGCGTTCTCTGTTCAGTTTTTCTGCCAAATAAAAATTGCACACCGTCTATTACTTCAATTTGACTTTGCACTGGCTCGGGCCGAATAGCATCGATAATAGCTACAGTGGCAGTAAACTGACCAATGGCTTTCTTGGCATTGGTCAGTACGGTAAGACAATCTCTGTCATTTAATCCACTAAAAACATTAACAAAACAGTATAGATTTTCATTTGAGCTTGCCGTAGGTAAAGACTTTAATATCTCCCCCTCTTCAAAAGAAATACGAATCATTATGTTATTAGCTGTACTATTGTTAACTTTTTGATTTGCCCATAAAATTTTTGTCGACTTTATCGACTTAGGATTATCGTAGATACAAATATTCAACGGTTCAGAAATACTTAGAATATCTTTAATATGATCTCCGTTGGCATTTCCTGAATCAAACATTAAATCAAAAACAGACCAGTTGAACCCTTCAAACTGATTTACGTTGATACGAGAAGTAAGGTTAATACCAGTAATCTGCATCGGCTTTATACGAAACAAGCTAGGTATAAACGGCATAGAAGTCAAATAAGCTCTGCAGTATTTAATCATTGCAGAGCCCTTAATTATCCACCTATTTTTTTGCAAAGTCTTCATATTCTGATTAAAAACGATAGCCAATACCAATAGCTAAAGAACTGGTCGTTAATTTACTCATTGCTATGTGTTGGTATCCAACATTTAGGTTCACATTATTTGACCACTGATATTGCCAACCAAGTTCCGAATAAATACCTGTACCTGAATCTTCTTCAAACACATTATTATTACTATTCGTCATTTCATAATCAAAATACTGGCCACCAAGTTTTCCATAAATAAAGTTGTTTTCGCTAAGCTGTTTATCAAAACGAACTGCAACAATGAAATTGGTATAATCAAGATCATTTTTAAATGAATCGGGGGTTGACTCATCGTCGCTTACACAATAATCCTCATCCACATCATCTGCATTTTCACAAATCCAGTCTTGCAAGTTTGACCCTTTATTTACGCCTATTTCTAGAGCCCAACCAGGATTAAAATAGTAATCTACATAGAGCATCACCTGACCTACTGCATCTTTATCATTACCAAAACTTTTGTGATCTATATTACCGGCAGATACTTGTAACCCTGCATTATAAGTTCCTGTTTGGGGTAACTCGGCAGATGTAACATATGAACTTAATGCTGATGCGACAATAAGTGATAAAATAATTTTTTTGTTCATGAGTAGTTTCCTTTGAATAAAGATTAAATAAGAGAAAGTAATGCACCCTCTTGACTGCGAAGAATAATAACGCATGATTTTTAATAAATTAATCGACTAGGGATTAGTTGGGATTACTGCGTGGTCAGTGGGAAGATTTTCTTAAAATGTAATAAAATCTTTAACAAGAAGTAATGATAAATCGTTTGTTATCAGCCGATTTACATTCTGGGGTGATCAAATAACATTTGCTAAGGTCTTGTAATTTATAGCCGTTAGCACTTTAAATACCTTACTGAGTTGTTCAATTTTTTTGCATTCAGTCAAAAGTGGGATGAGATGGGTATTAACCGTGGCGAATTGGATTATGTGAACTAGAATCAATTAAAATAATATATTAAAGTAAACATGTATTAGATGCGCAGAGCAATTGTAACCGCACTTTCTTTTTAACACACTAAATCTAATTTCTAGTACCATGTATAGAGATGTAGACAAGGCTGATTCCATTATTGCCCGACTTGGAGATTTATTACGATATTCTCTGGCAACAGAACAAAAACCTTTCGTGGCATTCAGAGAAGAGGTACAAGTGATGACCTCTTATTTAGAAATCGCTAAATTACGTTTTGGTGACAGACTATCAACTGTTATCAATATAGCACCAGAAACTAACGGCATAATGATCCCCGCAATGTTACTGCAACCATTACTTGAAAACGCGGTAAAATATGGTATTGAGCCTTGTAATGGTAAAGGCAAAATATCGCTGACTACGTTTTTAGAAAATCAGAACTCATTATAAAAATAACTAACCCTTGGCATCAACGTAGGGCACAACAAGAATCATTTGGTATAGGGCTGAGTAACACTAAAAACAGGCTAAGCCTCATTTACGAAGATCTAGCTTCAGTGAAGCTAGAGACAAGCAATGAAAACCAAAGAGTCTTACAACTACGCTTGCCTGTTCAAAACATTCAATCATTGGAAGGTAGTTCAAATGAACGCTAATCTATTAGGCTACTTAATAGGGGTTTTAGGTGTATATAAACGTTGGCTTACTTGGCAACGCATTTTATTTTTAATCGTTATTACTACTCCCTCTTGTCTAATGATAGTACAAACCGAAATAGCTGACGCGCTTAAAAGAGGCGAGCAAGGTTTAACGTGGCAACCTTGGTTGTGGACAATTGCCTCGGTATATGGCTATAACATTATCTCCCCATTTCTTATTTACTGCTGCGAAATATGGCCTTTAGATAAAAAACATCTAATAAAGACATGTGTCAAATTGGCTTTATTTTATATACCGTTCACCTTGTTTTTTATTACGTTTAATGTCGGCTTACGTCATATTGGTCATTTACTAATAGAAGGTTCCCTATTTGATGTTGGTGATACCGCTGCTGAAACATTTAACCTGTATATTTACTGGTTTACCAAATCCTTTTTGGTCTATCTCATTTTTGTCTTTATTACTTACGCCAAGACTTATTATGACAATTTACAAAAAGAACAACTCAGAGTAGCTAAATTACAGAATGAATTGCAAAAAGTAAGAATGCAAACGCTACGCAGTCAGTTACAACCTCACTTTTTATTTAATACTTTAAATTTGATTTCAGGAACAGTTTACCAAAATGCAAAAAAAGCTGATGAACTTATAAAACTTCTAGAGGAGTTACTACGCTATTCTTTAGCGACCGAAGAAAAGCAATTTGTTAGCCTAAAAGAAGAAATGCAGGTGATGATTTCATACTTGGACATTGCCAAACTGCGCTTTGGCGATCGACTATCTACCGTGATTAGCATTGCTCCCGAAACAAACAATCTCATGATCCCCGCCATGTTACTGCAACCCTTACTCGAAAAC
The DNA here is from genome assembly GCA_034111385.1 of Colwellia sp. Classification (GTDB taxonomy): domain Bacteria; phylum Pseudomonadota; class Gammaproteobacteria; order Enterobacterales; family Alteromonadaceae; genus Colwellia. The sequence continues at coordinate 35,207 of JAWUXK010000025.1, forward strand.
GCCGTAAAGTATGGTATTGAACCTTCGGGTGAAACGGGTGAAATAGCGCTGACTACATCATTAAAAAGTGATGAGCTGATCATAAAAATAACCAATCCTTGGCATCAACGCAGAGCACAACAAGAATCATTTGGTATCGGGTTAAGTAATACTAAAAATCGATTAGCCGTACTCTACGAAGGTCACGCTTCAGTGGCTTTAGAAACAACCAGCGAACAACAGATCTCACTGCTCATACATCTACCGGTTCAACAATATCAAGTAATAGGGGTGACTTAAAATGAAATCCAGTTTACTCAAGTACCTCAATGGTGTTTTTGGTATATACAAACGTTGGTGTACTTGGCGACGGTTTTCACCTTTATTCATCATTACGTCTATAATCGGCTTGATAATGGTACAAACGGAAATTGCTGACAGGGAAATGATTGGAGAATTAGGGTTAACTTGGCAACCTTGGGTCGCCACATTTAGTGCTATTTATTCATACACACTTATTTCACCTTTTATCATTCACTGCTGTAAAATCTGGTCTTTTAGTAAAGCTAACTTTATAAAAACTTCAATTAAATTACTTTTACTTTACACTCCTGTCACCTTGTTATTTATTACAATTATGCTTCTATTACGCAATATTGCACACACTTTAATTGATGGTTCCCCATTTGATGGCGGCAACCTATTTGACCGTTATTTATATGAATTTCACAAAACTTACGGGGTGTATTATGCAGCTGTTTTTGTGACCTACACAAACATTTATTATAACAGTTCACAAAAAGAGCTGCTTAATGCGATAAATTTAGAAAATGAATTACAAACTATTCAAATGCAAGTCTTACGAAGTCAGTTGCAACCACATTTTTTGTTTAGTACCTTAAAATTGATTTCTAGTACAGTTTATACCGATGCCGACAAAGCAGACTCAATAATCGCTCGGCTAGGTGACCTACTACGCTACTCGTTAGCGACAGAGCAAAAACCTTTTGTAACCTTAAAAGAAGAGTTACAAGCGATGCAATCCTATATAGATATATGCCAATTACGTTTTGGTGAACGAATGATTGTAGAGATGGATGTAGAATCGAATGCAGAATTAGTGTTTATCCCTACTATGTTATTGCAACCGTTATTAGAAAAATCAGTAAAATATGGCATAGAGCCCTCAGATGAAACGGGAAAGATTATGCTAACGTGCAATTTAGTTGATGGATTACTTCAGATAAAAATTACCCATCCATGGCATCAATCTTCCCTTCAACCTCAAAAACAGCAAGAATCGTTTGGTATTGGTTTGCAAAATACAAAAGACAGATTAAAATTGTTATATCAAGCACAAGCAACCATTACGCTGGATTGTAACAAGACCAATCAAGTTACGTTAACTATTACCCTTCCAGCTCAACAAATGGAACAAGCTAATGAGCAATGATAACAGCCTTGAACTAACAAAAAGCCCTGAGCATAAAACAAATGTAGTCCACGATGTCTTGGTCGTTGATGATGAGCCAGCTGCAAGACAAAAATTGGTTTTCTTCTTACAAGAACATAAAGATTTTCGTGTAGTAGCACAAGCTAAAAACGGCATAGAGGCATTAGAATGTATCGATAAATATTCCCCTGCCCTCGTTTTTTTAGATATTCAAATGCCCTTGTTAGACGGAATGACTGTGGCAAGCAACCTAGAACATAATAAAGATATTGCGATTGTATTTGTCACCGGTTTTAATGAGTATGCCATTAAAGCGTTTGAGCTTAATGCTGTAGATTATCTCCTAAAACCTTATGATAAAGGGCGATTAGCAAAAACGCTTACCCGATTCCGAGAATACACGGGAACAATTTCAGAATACAATATACCTAAAATAATCCAAGATTATCGGGCTGAACAACACTTCCCCGAAAAATTATTATTCAAATCTGAGGGAGCAATTGAGGTCGTTTCGGCCGAAGAGATACAATGGATTGAATCTTCTGGAAACTACGTAAAAGTGTGTTTAGAACGAACCGCTTTCATTGCCAGACAAACGATTACTACCGTTCAAAGCCAGCTAAACCCAGAGCAGTTTGTTCGCGTGCGCCGAACACACATAGTTAACAAAGATGAAGTCGCGACAGTTGACCATATTAGCAAAGGAGATTACGAGTTAACGTTGAAGTGCGGCACTAAGTTACGCCTTTCTAGAGGTTACAAAAAGCGTTTTTTTGAGGTGTTTAGTTAATTATTTTTACAACATTTCAAAAGTTTTATCAATAATGTCCATTGTATTTTGATATATCGGTGGTTCATCAAAAGGAATGAGAGACGCATCACCCAATGAGAACACACCATTGAAGTCAAGGCGTAAAATGAAGCGGTAGTTCATCCGACAAAGCAGTAGAACAAGGCTATTTTATTACTTGTAAATATTCCACTTTATGGCAATTCTTATATTTAAACTTAGGCCACTGATTTATAATAAACTTTTCAATATTGATTATACTGATAATTACAAACTTAATTTATAAATGCTTCATCGGCACGTTTGAGTAATTCATCAGACAATGTAGAGATAGCCCTGAGTGCATGACTATTTTGTCCATTTTCTAAGTCAGCAGCATTGGTTACGATAAACAAAGCAGTATTTTTCTCTGGAAATATTTTTATATTTGCTAACCACATAGTATTACTACCACTGTGCGATAAAGTGTTATTAGCAATAACCCAACCTAATGCGTAATCTGAATTTTCTGAGGGCGAGTGTAATTTAGTGAATTCTTCTGCGGTTAAAAAGTCGTTAACATCACGTCCCCTAGCCCCTAAAAGGTGTGCAGCGATATAATGACCTACGCTTTCAAGACTACTATGAACAGTACCTGCTGGCCCTAAAACTGCTGGATTATCTTTGTTGTTGGCTTTCCAGCCTGAGCCTTGAGATAAATGACCAACTGGCTGAGACAAATTATTTTCAACATCAGGAATGCCAAAATCACTATTTGTCATGGCAAGACGAGTAAACAAATTATTCTCTAGTAACACTTCCCAACTTGTACTGGTTATTCTTTCCATCATTGCCCCTGCAACCATATAACCCAAGTTGCTGTATAGAAATGTTCCTTTTTCTACTTCTGGGCTTAGAACCAAGGCTTCTTCAACCATTTTTTGACGTTGTGATTCGATATCAAGAGAACTATTTTGATAACTATTTAATGTTGAAATATCTGGTCTCATTCCCGAGGTGTGTGACAATAACTGATCAAATCGTATGTTTTCATATTGACTATTCATTACACCCAACAATTCAGGGTATACATCTGAGATGGTTGTACTCCATTTAATAGTGCCTTGTTTTACGAGTATGGCGGCAAGTGTTGATGTCATTGATTTTGTCAAAGAACCAAGGTGCCACTTGTCATCGAGAGTAACAGCAACATTACTGTTAATTTTACGAGACCCTGTAGCTGCCATTTCGACAATCTCTCCGTTATGTACTAAAGTTGCAGCCAAAGCAGGTAAGCCTTCATTAATTCTAATATAGTTAACAATTTTCGCTAAGTTGCCATCTCCAGCCTGACCCGTTACTGGTTTATCTGGTATAGGATCTGATATTTTTTTACCATCGCCTTCACCGCACCCCGTTAGAATACTCATACAAAACACAACTAATAGTATTGAAGACGTTCTTAATGTTAAAAATAAATTATTCATTTGTTTCTCAATTTTTTTAAAGGTATAGAACGATAAAATCATAATGAATTCCATTGTTCATTTAGAAGTTAGTTAACCAAGTTATTGCACTTGCTAGTCCTAAATCGGTACCTGTTTCTCTTTGCTCAAGGGTAAAAAATGGTTGCTCTATATCCACTGGAACACCAACGCCTTCAAACTCCTCACCTGAATTACTTACATAGAACTCGTTTGATAATGTATAAAGCAGGCCAAAAGGTAAGGTTTTAATCAATTGATCTGAAAAGCCACCAGCACTTCTTTCTCCTATCACTACACTATCACCACGTTCTCGTATAATTAACGCAAGAACTTCTGCTGAACTTGCTGATGTTGTGCTTGTTAATATGGCAATAGGGCCCAAATAGTTACTGTTGCCTTGTGGTTTTATAACCACTTCTTGTAATGCGGTTCTTCCATCGCCTAACCGAGTTTGTTTGCTAAAAGCAACAAGATCACTATCAATCAGGCGACTCATAATATTTTGATTGACCCTATCCGTACCGCCTTTATTGAACCTCACATCGATAACGAGTCCATCCACCCCAGCTAAGTCACTAAGCACCGCGTCCATTGTTTCTGTCAAAAGTTGCAGGTTTTCTTCAATTCTAAGGCCTTCGTTACCAACAGCTTCATGATCCATGCTTTTGAATAATATGTAGCCTAAGTTATTGTCAACCTTCGACCAAATGATAGTTCCATGTTCATTAAAGTGTACTTCTTCACCATCAGCAACATAACTTAAAATTGCAGCTTCTGCCTTACCTATGGCTTCTTCATAGTATTGAGGAAAAGCAGCAAATTTTTCATCGGTAAAGGGCGGTTCGATCGCATAGACATTAATAAAGTCCATGATGGCAATATCTTCTAAAACAGGTTTTCTGCTTGTTGAAAAATCATCACCTGTATTCATGTTGACTAATTCAACATGAAAATCTTTTAACGGTGCAACCATTTCGGCTAATATTTCAAATAATTCCTCTTCATTCGTCTCTGTTTGAACTGCGTTAAGTGCGAATTGGTATGTGTCATCCCAGTTAACGTTTTCTAAATGAAAAAATGAATAATGTTCTTTAAAAGTCTGCCAAAAAATATTTAGCTCTGTTTCTGCATCGAAAGTATAATCATCATCTCCTAACTGACTTATTAGGTCCATGGTACAGCTATCAGGTAACGAAATTTTTTTATCCATAACAATACCCGGAAACTTTAAATCTGCTAACGTGGTTGTCATTGAATTTTGGTCACTACTTACTTGAGTGCTGTCAATGAAAGTCGAATAATCAACACCAAAAAAATCTGCAAACGCCCAAGTTTGACAGGTATCGCTCGTAAACTGGTACAAGGTATATTCATCATCGGTTATATCAACAACTACACCGTATGCGGGTGATGACCAAACGCCAGTTGTAACTTTTATTTCTGGCTCATCTACCGGTGGTAGTGTGGGGTCACTACTAGAATTACAGCCTGCTAAACTAAAAGCACATAATGATGCTACTAATATTGAAAGAGTTTTGTTCTTAAATTGGTTTGATTGTATTTTAAACATTTTATTTCCTATCTTATCACTGGTAATGACATTATTTTGTTGCTGAAAGTGTTGATTCAAGTACGCCTTGTTGTCCTTCTATTTCACTGACAATGTGCAATTTTGAACGTGCTGTAGGTAATCCATATACCACTTCTTGCCATAGGTAAGTTAATGTCCCCGGAAGTAGGTTTACCTCAATGGAATCAACATTTGAGGCACGAGATGTTATGGTATGTTTGCCCGCTGGTAATTCTTTATAGAGATATGTTTCCCATTGAGTACGGCCTAGATGTTGGTTGTCAATCGCGACATCCATCAGTAGGATATGGCCCTTTAATTGACTTCTAAAAATATAGATACCTGCTTTTTCTTGAGGAGCAATAAACTGTTTTAAATGTAAATCATCATCAGAAGGGGCCATTTCAAAGCTAGTACAAGCAGTTGTTAACATGGTGAGCAATGCTAAAGTAATCAGTTTTTTCATAATAATTTCCAATGTTAGTTAAATGTTAAATATAAGATAAGTACCGCATGCTCTTATCAACATGGATAAATTATATGCATTGAGTACTTCTGAGGCTGTTGGAAGTTTGTGTTGGATTTGTCTTGGAATGTAGTGTTTAAGTCTTTTTATAGCTAGAGCGACGACAATTTTCTACACACAACAACTGGTATAGGAAAAGAGATAAAGCTAAAGTGGTAAATATCAATTTTATCTAGAGATAATTATGTTTCGACTTTTCCTTAAGTTCTATTTGATTTTATTTATAGGGGTATTGTTGTATTTGCTGTTTGGTTTAGTTTCACAACACACATGGTTAAATGAGAAAATAGAAGAAGACAGAGCAAATGATTTAACGGGTACAATCCATTTATTAGAGAATTTGCATCGGAGCTTAGATGAACGGGCGTTTAAACAAGCGCTTATTGATTATCCCAAAACATCAAACATTCCACTCGTAACGCTAAATATTAACGATTTAGATTTGTCCAAACATAATAAAGAAAAATTACGTAATGGCGAACTAGTAACAAATAGAGATTTGGTTACTTATGAATCACCGAGAGATATAGGTATTTATTACAATTTGCCAAACTCTGATTTGGTTATTGGTGTAGGGCCATTAGGTAGAGGCGCGGAGTTAAGCAACATTGTTGTAATCTATGAGCGTTCAATATTTGTTGTTATCGCCTTACCCATGATCCTCATTATGGTTAATTTGTTTTCTAAACTTAAGCGTCTTGAACAAGCGGCTGCTATCTTTGGCAAAGGTAACTTTAGTTTCAGAGTGTCAGAGAAAAATAATATTCGTATTGGAAGTTTGAATAGATCATTTAATAAAATGGCTACGCGTGTTGAGCATCTAGTTAAAGGACATAAAGAATTAAGTAATGCAGTTGCACATGAGTTACGTACGCCAATTTCTAGAATTCGTTTTGAACTTGATATGATGCAATTAGAAGACGATCAAGCTATTCGAAATGAATATATGTACGGTATTTCTGACAATATTGATGAATTGGCTGATTTAGTTGATGAACTATTAACCTATGCACGATTTGATCGCGAGGGTACGGGTGTAGAATTAAACTCTTATTCTCTGGATAGAAGTTTAAAAAAGGTGATAAACGCTAGACACTTTAATAGTGATAAACAATGTCATTACGATAAGAACTGGATTCATGAGGATAAAGCTAAATTAGAAGTAGGTTTTGATCCTAAAAACCTAGAACGAGCCATTGGCAACTTAGTCACCAATGCAGAAAAATATTCTAAATCAGAGATTCAGGTTAGTGTTGAGCAGAGCGATAGCTTAACTTGTATTATCATTGACGATGATGGCTCCGGTATTCCTGTCAATGAACGTGTTGATATATTCACTCCCTTTAAAAGGTTAGATACAAGTCGTACTCGTACCACAGGTGGATTTGGTTTGGGGTTAGCTATTGTTAAACAAATAGCACAATGGCACGGAGGAGATGTTGTTATTCAAGACTCACCTAAAGGAGGAGCTCGTTTTATTTTTAGCTGGCCAACATAAGTATTTTACCATGTTCTTTTATATTAATTACAGCTTGTCAATTTAGTTTTTTTTGTGGGCATAACCTTATGGTTTACGTTATCATAAGTTGATAACCACTCCCTTTGGCAAGCTCAGTATGTCTAATATTATGTTGATTGAGGATGATGAAAAACTCTCATCATTAATTCAAAAATACCTGCAACAAAATCATTTTACTGTTGAAGTGATTAATGATGGAGCTTTAGCCGTCGAAGCTATTGTTTCTAGACAACCAGATCTTGTGATTCTTGATTTAATGCTACCAAGCAAAGATGGCTTGTCTATTTGTAGAGAAGTACGCTCTAAATATGATGGTCAAATTGTTTTTTTGACTGCAAGTGAAGATGATATGGACCATGTAGCCGGTGTTGAACTTGGTGCTGATGATTTTATCACTAAACCCATCCAACCTAGAGTATTATTAGCTCGATTACGTATGCGACTTCGTGGACAAACAGCTAAGGAAGAGTCATTAACCCCTTCAAAAGTAAAAAATGAAGATCTAGTTTTTAATTCATTAGTTATTTCCCAAAACAAACGAACCGTGTTACTAAACAATAATAGAGTGACGCTAACAACTAGTGAATTTGATTTATTGTGGTTACTTGCAGAACACGCAGAAGAAATCCTTTCCCGTGATTATTTATATAAAACACTGCGTGGTATTGAATATGACGGAATGGATAGAGCGATAGACACTAAAATAGCCATACTAAGAAAAAAGCTTGGTGATAATGCTTCTATGCCGACTCGAATTATAACAGTTAGGGGGCAAGGATATTTATTTATTCCAGAAACTTGGGATTAATATTATGTATTGATGAACGGAATCTAGTGAATATTCAAGCCACATTTTAGACATCCAAGCTTAAATTAAGTATCAGAAATAGTCAGTGAGGAATGTTCTAAAACCAACATTTAGAAGAGCCCTAGATTGTCTGTTATGCCTTTTCCAGTAGCTCAGAAAATTATATAACAAAGGTAGGACACCATGAAAAATGGTGACCAATTATCTTTTGTTCCGTGCCAAAGGTATACTTTGTTAAAGGGCGTTTTATCCAGATACTCTTGGAATATGAACTCTACGATCCGTATCATCAGATAAACTGATTATTTGTATGAATAAAGGATATTCCATTTCTTCTTGTAAGGCTTTTATATCGGGCAAATTATCTTTGATAAGCTTAATACCAATAAAAGCTAAATCAGTGTAAAGGCTTGGCAGGTTTTCTGGCGATATTTCGGCACGAAATACTACCGCTTTATTACCGAGTAACCTTATATCATCTATACCTAGGCAAATTTCACTAACGGTTTTACGCGCTTCATTTGCGATAACTCCGATTGATTTAGACACA
>JAWUXK010000026.1:0-13244 GCA_034111385.1 Colwellia sp.
TCCTGGCCAGCCACAGCATCAAATTAAACTTCATGCTGATTGGACTATAAACCAACAAGTGAGTGTTGGCGCCGAATTAATCTATGCATCTGATTCTTATTATCGTGGTGACGAAGCGAATGAAAATAAAAAAATATCAGCGTACTCATTTGTTAATGCCTATATTTCTTACCAGATCAATAATCAGTTAAATGTATCTGCTAAAGTAGATAACCTATTTGATCGCGAATTTGAAACGTTTGGCACTTATGGTGAAGCAGATGAAGTATTAGAAGATTTTTATCCTGATGTTGAAGAGCCATACTTTGTTGGTCCTTCAAGACCAAGATCATTCTCTGTCAGTGTTAATTATAAGTTCTAACAGTGAAAAGGTATTTACACCTAACGTGTAAATACCTGCTTTTCTTTTGTTATATTAGGTATTTTGATGACTATGCCCCCTACTCGTTTATTAGTTCTTTTTTTCCTTTGCGTAAGCGCTATAAAAGCTTATGCAGACACCCGCCAAAATTTGCCTAATGCTTTACCTAATGTAAGTGTTGGGGTATTAAAATACGGCACAGTTAATTGGGAAATGGACGTAATAAAGCATTATCAGTTAGATAAAAAATATCGCTTCAATTTACAGGTAATGCCATTAAGTAGTAAAAATGCTTCGGCTGTAGCGTTACAAAGTAAAGCGATTGAAATTATTTTAAGTGATTGGTTATGGGTAAATCGTCAACGTTTTACAGGAAAAGATTATACCTTAGTGCCAACCTCAATTGCCCATGGTGGCGTATATATTAATGGTGACTCTACAGCCAAATCTCTCCTTGATATTCATCAAGCTAAAATTGGTATTGCCGGCGGCTCTGTAGATAAAAATTGGTTATTATTACAAGCTTATGCGCAGAAAAAACACCAGATGAAACTTAAAGAAACGGCTGAAATGGTCTTTGCAACACCGCCATTATTAAACCGTTTGATGCAACGAAACAACGTAGATGCGGCAATAAATTTTTGGCATTATAATGCCAGATTAAGTGCAGATGGCTTCAAGTTATTGGTGAGTGTGCAACAAATGCTCGCTGAGTTGGGCATTACTCATAACGTTCCCGTTTTGGGTTGGGTATTTGATAAAGCATGGGCTACTGAGCACAATCAAAAGTTAACTGGTTTCTTAAAAGCATCTAATGAAGCTAAACAACGATTACTTTTATGTGACGACGAATGGCAGCGTATACGCCATTTAACCAAAGCAGAAAATGATGAGGTTTTTAACGCTTTAAAGAAAGAATACAGAACAATATTACTACGGTCATTCTCCAGTGAAGAAAAAGAAGCCAGTAAACAAGTCTTTGCTATTTTAGCAGAGCAAGGTGGCCGAGATTTAGTGGGAAAAGCAACAACATTAGCTGAGGAAACCTTTTGGCAAACCGATAGCATTAATCTACCGACGACTGAAGAAATAAATAAAAACTTAGCTAAGCATCAAGCAATATGCACACTTAAATAGGATCAAAGATCATTAATAAACATTCCAACAAGCAAGCAGTAACAAATGGGGGTTTTAACTCGTTACTGTCGTTATTTATGTCACCGGTATATGGCAGATTATTAATGTTAATCGTCTTAGCTAGCACGTGGCAAGGGATCGCTTGGTTAGTAAATAGCTCTGATTTTCCATCTTTATTCATTGTCGCAGAGAGCTTTATCTATCATTTTTTCCAAGGTGATATGTTGGTCAACCTTGGGGTAACCTTAACTCGGGTGTTAATCAGTTTTATCATCGCCATGATTTTAGGTGTTTTAATTGGCATTGTTATGGGGACTAGTAAGCGCCTTAACCAACTATCAGACACCCTACTCATTATCGTTCTTAATGTTCCTGCCCTTGTCACTATTTTATTGTGTTATATCTGGTTTGGCTTAGTCGAGGCAGCCGCCATTACCGCCGTTGTGATTAATAAAATACCCACCGTTGTTGTAATGATCAGAGAAGGTGCCCGTGTAGTAGATGACGATTTATTGAATGTTGCCAAAGTCTATAAATTATCATTAAGTAAAACTTTTTTTAAAGTGTTTTTACCGCAACTTTATCCCTATATTATGGCCTCTGCACGCGCAGGTTTATCATTAATATGGAAAATTGTTTTGGTTGTTGAATTATTAGGACGCAGTGACGGGGTTGGTTTCGCGTTAAATACACTTTTCCAATTTTTTGATATCGCAGGTATTCTCGCGTATACCTTCGCTTTTATTTCAATCGTGTTGGTGATTGAGAACCTAATCTTTAGGCCATTAGATAAATTAATTGCTAGGGGTGCTCACAATGATAGCGCTTGATATAACGATTAAAGATAAATGCTACACAAATAGCCCATTAACTGTATTAAAAGATATACAATTTAGCGCTAAACCAGGGGAGTTTATTGCCATTATTGGACCTTCTGGTTCAGGAAAAACAACTTTACTGAATATGCTTTCAGGACTTGAAGATGCTTCAGGGCAAAAAATGGTTTTTAATGAAAAAGCGCTTAATGTTTGCACAGACTATCAACTAGGTTACGTTTTTCAGCAACCCCGATTAATGCCTTGGCTTACGGTTAACGAAAACATACAGCTAGTACTACCAACCATCGAAGAAGAAAAGATTGAGACCTTATTAGCGCAAGTTGGCTTAGCAGGTAAAGGGAGCTATTATCCCAAGCAATTATCGGGTGGCATGCAACGACGAGTTGCCATTGCGAGAGCATTTGCGGTTAACCCTGAGCTAATTTTGCTTGATGAGCCTTTTAATTCCCTTGATGCACCAACCGCAGCTAAGTTAAGATTACTACTAGTGAACCTGTGTAAAAGCTGCGGCAGTACGGTGGTTTTTGTTACTCATGATTTAAGTGAGGCGATTAACTTAGCTGATCGTATTCTTTTTATGAGTAGTTCGCCCAGTTCAATTATTCATCAGGCCGTTGTTGATTTACCTAAGCCGCGACAAGAATCTGGTAGTGCTGAACTGGCTTGGCAAGCGAAACTAATGAATCAATATCCCCAAATTCTTTCGGGTAGTGTCGCTAAAGAGTTATAAAGCAATATTCATAAAACAATATTCAACCATCCTTTTTATATCTTCTCATCCTAAAGTACTAGTCAATTGGTGTAGGACTAAGGGAGGTTTTTTTTCCGTACCTTTACTAGTTCCCCTTCAGCGAAGAGTTTTCTACTATTGATCTAATTACAATAAAACCATAATAACTAAGATAAAGGAAATAACATGACTACTAAATTTAAATTAGCTGCAATCGCTCTAGCGTGTACTTCAGCATTTAACGCAAGTGCTGCTGTTGAACTCTACAATAACGATGACGGCATGACATTCACTGCTGATGGTCTAATCAACATTTTTTATTCTACCAGTGACAGTGATGTGACTGTTGGTTCCACAACGACAAACAAAAAACAAGCACGTGTTAGAACTGGTTTCTTACCAAGCTACATTGGTTTCAACTCAGCTAACCAAGTAGGTGATTATAAAATCGCTACACGTTCTTCATTCTGGGTTACTCTTAGTGATACCGACGCTAGTCGTGGTGCAACGGCTGCAGGTACGCAAACAGGAATTGATGTTCGTCAATTTTATGCCACAATAAGCGGCGATTTTGGTGAAGTATTATTAGGTAAAGATTTTGGTTTGTTTAACCGCTCTAATATCTTTGGCGATGAACTATTATTAGGTTACGGTCAAACATCTAACACGCTTGGTTTAGTTGATGGCGGTAATGTTTCTTTCGGTAATATCGCAACTGGTTACACTTACGCTTTTCCAAAAGCACAAATTACCTACAGATCACCTGATATGAGCGGCTTTCAAGTAGCTGTTGGTATTATGGATCCTAATAAAGTATCGGCTGCTTCAGAAGAAGACATGCCACGTTTTGAAGCTGAAGTAACATACAACACGACTTTTGATGAAGGTTCATTAAAAGCTTGGGTTAACGGTATGTCACAATCAAGTGAAGTAGCTGGTGTTGATAATGATCAATCAGGTGTTGGCTACGGTGTTAACGTTAAAGCTGCAGGCGTATCACTAACGGCTTCTGGTTTTAGCGCTGAAGGTTTAGGCCATGTTGCAGGTTTAGATCAATTTGTTGGACCTGACACAATTGAGACTGATGGTTACCTATTACAAGCATCTTACACAATGGGCGATAACCGTTTTGTAGTATCTTACGGTCAATCTACAGTAGATGACGGTGCAATGGAGACAGAAAGTAGCAACACTAATATCTCTTATTTCAGAACAGTTATTCCTGGAGTTACCCTTGTAGCTGAACTAAATAACACTGAAATTGAAAATGATATGAATGCTGATGGCGAAGAGAATGACGTATTCTCAATTGGTGCTGTTGTAACGTTCTAAATTTGTAATCTTATAAATTTGTAACATGCAAAAGGAGCAGGAATTTATTTCTGCTCCTTTCAATTCAAAGAAATAGATATTATTTATCAAATAAATATTATAATTGTATATTTTATAACTTAAAGATGAGAGTCTTAAGAATAGAATATGATTAAATAGTTAAATTCACTCAGATAGTAATAAAGTGGATTAATTTCAATAGGTAATAGCATGTATAAAATTTTAGTCGCTGATGATCATCCATTATTTAGAGATGCAGTAATCAATATAATTTCTCAAACTTTTCCTGAGTCTGAGATATTTGAATCCAAAGACATTGAATCTACCCTCTCCGTTGCAAAAGAAATACCCGATATCGACCTAATCCTACTCGATTTGAACATGCCTGGCATGTCAGGACTGGCCGGTTTACTTGATTTAAGAAACCAATACCCAACAATTCCAGTCGTTATAATTTCCGCCGAAACTGAAAAACAAGTTATTTTGCAAACCATCGCTTATGGTGCTGTGGGTTTTATCGCAAAATCATCGGCAAAAAATGTTATTGGAGAAGCCCTTACCAGTATATTTGAAGGGAATGTTTATTTACCAGCAGATATTATTCGTTCGCAAGCAACCGTTAGCACCACAAAAGAATTCGAAGTTTTACCAGAGAAAATGTTCTTACTAACACGAAGAGAATTAATGGTGTTACAACATTTAACGAAAGGTGAAGCAAACAAACAAATAGCTTTTAGCTTAAATATTTCTGAAACAACCGTTAAATCACATGTTTCCTCTATTTTAAAGAAATTAGGTGCCTCTAACCGTGTGAAAGTTGTTGTTGGTTGTAGTGATATAGATTTTAATCAATATTTAAAGCGCTAAACTTTCAACCTTTTGTAACGCTATTATAATTTGTTCTAGCTAAGCGATTACATAACCACCAATAGCATAGCCCTAATTCAACGTTCATCATTATACTCCTCTGTTTGGCCTACATCTGACACCACGACAGAGGTTATAAAAATATTTCATACAATGTAGTATTATAAATTGTCATGGTAATTTAACCTCTGTGACGACTTTACCTCCATCTATACCCTATTTATTCGGAGAACATAAATGCGCGCTTATCAAGTAATAACTGCAGATGGTATTGATGCCATTGAGCAAATTGAGACAGAAATTCCCACACCTAAAGACGACGAAATACTGGTAAAAATGAAATCATGCTCACTGAACTACCGTGACATGTTAATTACCATGGGCGGCTATGTAAGAAATGACATTCGCCCAGTTGTTCCTTTATCTGACGGTGCAGGAGAAGTTGTTAAAGTGGGCGCTAATGTCAGCAATTTCCAGCTGGGCGACAGAGTCATTGGCAACTTTTTTCAGTCGTGGGAAACAGGAAAAATTGATGATGATGGCCTTAACTCAGCCTTAGGTGGCAGTATTGATGGTGTACTCTCAGATTACTTTATTCTTAAAGCAAATTGCAGTGTAAAAATTCCTGATTATCTTTCATATTCTGAGGCTGCCACACTGCCCTGCGCAGCGACAACTGCATGGCATGCCTTGGTGTCAATAGGTGACATAAAAGCGGGTGATACCATTCTTTTATTAGGCACAGGTGGCGTTTCAATATTTGGTTTACAGCTAGCCAAAGCAAAGGGTGCAACCACAATTATCACCTCATCAAGCGATGAAAAGCTAGCACGTGCAAAGGCGCTAGGTGCTGACCATGTTATCAACTATAACACTCACCCGAACTGGGAAGAAAAAGTCCTTGAAATTACTGATGGCAAAGGTGTCGATAACGTATTAGAAGTGGGTGGCGCTGGTACATTTGAAAAATCATCTGCTTGTGTTAAACCCAATGGCACAGTTTCTGTTATAGGAATACTCACAGGGCTAGAAAGTCCCAGTATGAGTTTGATGACAATATTTAACTTATTACGCGTTCAAGGTATTTATGTAGGTAGTACTGAAATGCTTCAGCAGTTAACCACCGCTATGGAAGATCACCAAATACACCCGAAAATAGACAAAACCTTCTTATTCTCGCAGGCAAAAGAGGCTTATCAATGGATGGCTCAGGCAAAACATTTTGGTAAGGTTGTCATCGAAAATGACAAGTAAACACGCTTAGCGTTAGTAGAGTAAAAATTGCTTTAACATTAACTGGGTTTGTTAAAGCTAATGAAAACAACGATAGTATTTATCGTTGTTTTTTTATCAAATACTATGCGACAGCTTTATCTCATCGCACTTTTATATTTGTTATTTTAAAGTATTTTATACGCTACCAATTTATTATCTTTCATTAAAGGGATAATAATGAGTTTCTTCTCTAGAATCACTTCAAGATCAGCTGCACCAGAAGAAAGATTCAACAAAAGCGTTGAATCGCCATTAGGTTTGATATGCAGTAACTTACCGTTTATCCAATCTGTAACATAGTAAGCCCCGTTACCGTCCGCCTCAACCCCATCCAAATTACCTACTGGTTTAGCATTACCTAATGATTGAATGCTCTTATCGATCAAAGAAACGATTTTTAAATGCCCTGCAATTTCAGTATTAAACCCATCAGTCGGAAAACCCCAACTACCAATAATCATATTGTTTCCATCAACATGTAAACCGTTAGGCGCTTCTAAAGCTTTATCATTCAACCACAATGCAAATAAACCGATGCCATTTAATCGGTAAATAGAATCAGTCAGTGTATCTGCAGCATAAATCTGACCTTTATCATCTGCAGCAACGTCATTTAAATGAATAGCTGCTGGGGCAACATATCGATTTAAAATTTTTCCTGTTTCAATATCTATTTCAATCAAGGAATTAATATCAGTAGCATAAAGTTTATCATTAGATATTGTTAATCCTTTAGGTGCATCCAGTCCCAGCACCCATTTCATGTCAACAACTTTTCCATCTGTACTAACTTTTGAAATAAAGCCATTTCCTAAATGTTTAAACCCATCTTCATTTATATTTGAAACATATAATATATCTCTTTTTTTATCATAGATGACCGATTCAGGCAGTTTATAAACTGCCTCTGTTTCCCACACTTTTTCTAACGTTACTTCAGCTGCTTGTATAGAAGCAATTGAAAAAACAGCTGTTAGAGTGATTAGAAATAGATAATATAGCGTTTTATTCATACTAAAATTTCCTTTTAAAGATAAAGAACAACAATATAGTGTTTCATATTGAAAAACAATCATCATCCTCTAAGGTTAGATTACGAGTAATTTGGAGTGGTGGTTAACGGCGCAGAGGTAACTTACCTCAGATTGGGTTAAGCCCTACCATTGCATCTTTTTCAACGTCATTAATATTAGCGTTGGCTTATCTTATTCTCCCTCCCTTTCCTAAACTCCATGCACCGAAGTATATAGCCCCCCTTAAACAGACAAATAAAAGTAATTTAAAATAATTATTATTTTAGATGGATGCTAAAGAGTGAATTACTAGAATGCGGATAATACTTAACGTATAATCCGCGCCAATATTTACACAGTTTTTACTCTTGTTACGGAAGCCTTATGCTAGCAGCAAACAACATTACTCAACAATTTGGTGCAAAACCATTATTTGAAAATATCTCACAAAAGTTTGGTGGCGGTAATCGTTACGGTTTAATCGGCGCTAATGGTTGCGGTAAATCTACCTTCATGAAAATTTTGGGCGGTGATTTAGAGCAAACGTCTGGTAACGTTAGTTTAGATACTGGTGAACGTTTAGGTAAATTACGTCAAGATCAATTTGCATTTGAAGAGAACAGTGTCATTGATACCGTCATTATGGGTCATACTGAGTTATGGGCTGTAAAAGAAGAACGTGACCGTATTTACGCTCTACCTGAAATGAGTGAAGCTGATGGTATGAAAGTTGGCGATTTAGAATCTGAATACGCTGAAATGGACGGTTACTCTGCAGAAAGTAGAGCGGGTGAATTATTAATGGGTGTTGGTATCCCTGTTGAGCAGCACTACGGCTTAATGAGTGAAATAGCCCCAGGCTTTAAATTGCGTATTCTGCTTGCGCAGGCTTTATTTTCAGATCCTGATATTTTACTACTTGATGAGCCAACCAACAACTTAGACATTCATACTATTCAATGGTTAGAAGACACGTTAAATGAGCGTGATTCAACCATGATAATTATTTCGCATGATAGACACTTCTTAAATAGTGTTTGTACGCACATGGCTGATTTAGACTACGGTGAATTGCGTGTATACCCAGGCAATTACGATGAATATATGCTAGCTGCTACTCAAGCACGCGCACGTTTATTATCAGATAATGCAAAGAAGAAAGCACAAATTGGTGAATTACAGGCCTTCGTTGCTCGTTTCTCTGCCAATGCATCAAAAGCAAAGCAAGCAACATCACGTGCTAAACGCATCGATAAAATTCAGTTAGATGAAGTAAAAGCGTCTAGCCGTAGCAACCCGTTTATTCGTTTTGAACAAGAAAAGAAACTATTCCGTAATGCGCTTGTTATTGAGAAACTCAATAAAAGCTTTGATGACGCCAAAATATTAAAAGACATTTCGGCATTAATTGAAGTGGGTGAGCGTATCGCAATCATCGGGGAAAATGGTATTGGTAAAACCACCTTCTTACGCTCGTTGTTGAATGACGTGGGCTATGAAGCAAGCTCTGGCGAGATAACCTGGTCTGAAAATGTCAGTATTGGTTATTACGCACAAGACCATGAATACGAATTTGAAACAGACATGACTTTATTTGAATGGATGAGCCAATGGCGTCAACCCACAGATGATGAACAAGCGGTTCGCGGCTATTTAGGTCGTTTACTTTTCTCTGCTGATGATATTAAAAAATCAATTCACGTACTTTCGGGTGGTGAAAAAGGCCGGATGTTATTTGGTAAATTAATGATGCAAAAGCCAAATATTTTAGTACTTGATGAACCAACCAACCACATGGATATGGAATCGATTGAATCGTTAAACATGGCACTTGAAACCTACGAAGGTACCTTACT
Organism: Colwellia sp.; assembly: GCA_034111385.1. Classification (GTDB taxonomy): domain Bacteria; phylum Pseudomonadota; class Gammaproteobacteria; order Enterobacterales; family Alteromonadaceae; genus Colwellia. The sequence goes on from JAWUXK010000026.1 coordinate 9,411, forward strand.
GTTTGTTAGTCATGACCGAGAGTTTGTTTCAACCATCGCAACCCGTATCATCGAGTTAACCCAAAACGGTTATAATGATTTTGCCGGCACTTACGATGAGTATTTAGCCAGTCAGTCGTAATACTCGGCTTTGATAGCAGCTATCCTCTACCTTATTTCATACGGTAGAGGTCACTGCTATTCTTTTATTGTTTTACTCTCTTTACCTACTTATCTATTTTAAGGAATTATCTTGCTTAGTTATCGTCACGCTTTTCATGCTGGCAATTTTGCCGATGTACTAAAGCACAGTGTTTTATCGCTTGTTTTAGATTATATGACCCGAAAAGAAAAAGGCTTTTGCTATATAGATAGTCATTCTGGGGCTGGTATGTATCAACTAGCCGATGAGTACGCCCAAAAAACAGGGGAATATAAAGACGGGATCGCAAAAATCATTAACGATGAAGATGCTCCTGAATCATTAGAGAGTTACTTATCACTCATTAACACCCTAAACTTAAATAGTGAGCTAGAAGTTTACCCTGGCTCACCAGGCATCGCTAAAGCCTTTGTACGTCGTCAAGACAGCAGCCACTTATTTGAATTACATCCAACAGATATTCAACACCTAGAAGATTTTTGCCAGCGCTGGCGTAAAGTATTTGTTAAGCAATCTGATGGTTATCAAGGGGTACTTGGATTATTACCACCGCCAAGTCGTCGTGGAGTTGTACTTATCGACCCACCAAATGAGTTAAAAGAAGATTACCAAAAAGCGGTAAAAACAATTATTAAGGCTTATGGAAAATTTGCTACGGGCACTTATATTCTTTGGTACCCTGTTGTTACGCGTGAATTAATTAATCAAATGAGTGAAACATTTGTTAACAGCTCGGTTAAAAATGTATTACAAGTAGAGTTTTGTTTAGCAGAAGATACCAATGAATACGGTATGACAGGTACAGGGTTATTTATCGTTAACCCACCATGGCAACTCTCTCAACAGCTAGAAGAAATATTACCTTATCTGAAAACTAAACTAGGTAATAATGAGAGTGACTATACGCTTAAGCAGTTAATCGCCGAGTAACTGCTACGTATAAGATAGCTATCAGTATCTGGGTTTTGCTTGATGAAACTCTGGTGATTTCAATATATAAATATCATCTATATAAAATTGCTCTGCACTACTGACTTGCCACCAATACTCCCATTTTTCATCAACCTCTGCATTATCTATTAAAGCGTTAAGGGGCAAAGGTGCTATAAGACTCCCCATTGACATTTGTCCCCCGTATGGTGAACGTTTCTTCACCATTTGAGGTATCAGTTTTGCTGGGTCATCTAACCCCATACTTCCCACCAATTCATAAAAACTGGCTAAGGTATTTTGGTGAAAATATTTTACCCGTTCACTTTTTCCTTCAACATCTATAGCCTTCGCTCTAGCTGGATCTTGTGTGGCGATACCTGTTGGACAATGATTCGAATTACAATGTCTTGATTGAATACATCCAATAGCCATCATCATCGTTCTGGCGGCATTTACAATATCTGCGCCCGCGGCTATTTTAGTCAGTAAATCAAAACTTGATGCTGTTTTCCCTGAAGCGATTATTTTTATTTTATCTCTTAGTCCTACACCAACCAATGCATTATTGACTATGCTTACTCCTTCTAAACAGATTAAGCCTAAGCGATTTGAAAATTCAACGGGGGCAGCACCTGTTCCCCCTTCAGCACCATCAACGGTAATAAAATCAGGGGTAATGCCAGTTTCAAGCATGGCTTTACAAATACTTAAAAATTCTGCAGGATTACCAACACACAATTTAAAACCTATCGGCTTACCATCGCTTAACTCTCTTAATTGTTTAACAAAAGCTAACAAAGCTTTAGGGGAAGTACATTCAGGATTAACCGCCGGAGAGATACAATCTTTATCTTTTGAGATTTGTCTGATCTTAGCAATTTCATCAGTAATTTTTGCTTTAGGCAACACACCACCATGACCGGGTTTCGCCCCTTGAGAAAGCTTTATTTCAATCATTTTTACTTGTGGTAACCTAGCCGTTTTCTCAAAGCTATCAGGATCAAAACGTCCATTGTCATCACGACAACCAAACAGCCCAGTTCCCAGTTGCCAAACGATATCGCCACCGTGCTTTAAGTGATAAGGGCTTGCAGCCCCCTCACCGGTATTATGAAAACAACCTGCTTTTTTTGCACCTAAATTAAGCGCTTCTATCGCATTTGTACTTAATGAACCATAGCTCATGGCTGAAATATTTAAATAAGAGGCCGAGTAAGGTTGTTGACAATGCTCTCCGCCGATAAGTACCCGCTTAGCGCTACTTTTAATTTCTCTAGGCGATAATGAATGCCATAAACTTAAATAATTATCTTCCAGAAGATTACGTTGGGTGCCAAAAGCGATAGTATCTCGCTCATTTTTAGATCGTCGATAAACTAAGGTACGCTGTTCTCTATTAAAAGGTAATTCTTCGGTGTTATTCGCAATAAAATATTGCTGAATTTCAACACGAAAAGACTCTAAAAAATAACGTAAATAAGCCACAACCGGATACAATCGATTCAAACTATGGCGGCTATAAAACACATCGTAAAGGCCAACAATACTATAAGTTAACGTCGCGAATAGTAAAACGACACTAAAAGCACTTTGACTTTGAATATAATAGTAAGAAGCTAACGAATTACCGAATAAAAGAATAAACCAAAGCATTTTTTGCATAATGGTCATACAACATCCTTACTAAAATGATAAATACTCTTTTGCTCAAAAGTTGTACCGAGCCATTCTCTCATCTGTTTAAACCTAGAAAATACTTAATTGAAAACCTCTCGTGTATAAATAATTCTATCGTTGCCTCGGTATAAACCAAAAGTAGCAACGGCTGAAGGGTTTTCATCGTAAATATCATTGCCACTCCAATCATATTTCAGCCAATCGAAAACATCATACGACACGCCTATTTGACCTTGATTACCGGCCCCTGTCGCTTCTAACTCAATTGCTTGTGTTTTGCCTGAGACGAAACTACCTGTTCCCCCCAATAAATCCGTCAGTGCTGGATCTAAGCTAATATTAGTTAAGGATATTTTACTTGAATCATAAGTGACACAGTCATTATTAGAAGAAACAATAAAGTCAGTGCCATCAAAGTGTTCAATTTGCATCGGTTGAGGAATGTTTGACGTTTCAGGTCCAAAGCTATTATTCAACACTAAACGACCAAACCGAATTTCAATACCCGTTGGTGAAGCATCAACCGTTGTGTTGACATTAACAGTGTCATCATCAGTAATAGACGCCGTAGAAAAATCAACATCTGAAGTAAATGGTGCCACCAATGCCTTGGCCGAACGATTGTAGAAAAAGTTATCGTCATCTGAGAATTGGTAGTGCAATGTTCCTCTGGCTAATGGATTATCTTCTGGCATTACTGTGGTTAAATCATTTTGACTTAACATACCCGTATTCATATCGGCTGTTAAGGTTAGCTTGTTGGTATCACCGTCTATAGCTACTTCGTCTTCTGTGGGTGCAGTCACGCTAATACCGGAACCACTGAGTTTCATAAAGTCATTTGCGCTTCCTTGCGTGTCTTCATAATAGTTTTGAGTAATACTGCCCTGTTTATTGTAGGCGGTGATCGCTAAAATTGGATTGGTTAAATAGGAGATGGCGCCAACACTGTCTGTTGCCTCGTCTTTTTGTCCACTATAAGCAAAGGCTGTTCCGGTATTACAAGTCGCTAATAAAGCGCCATGTTCCACTACTGTTTGGGTAAAATATTTGGGGATAAACCGGCCTATATCAATCGCTGT
>JAWUXK010000027.1:0-24104 GCA_034111385.1 Colwellia sp.
TTTCTTGGGCAGCAAGTTTAGGTGACCGTTCGGAAAATGCCGATTATCACTTCAATAAGCGTGTATTACGTCAAATAGACAGTAGAGTGAGGTATTTAAGAAAGCTTTTACCTGATCTAACAATTGTTGATTACTCACCCCCACAGGAAGGGAAAGTTTTCTTTGGTGCTTGGGTCGAAATTGAAAATGAGGCCGGAGATATTAAAAAATTTAGAATTGTCGGCCCAGAAGAAATTTACGGTGATGCTAAAGGCTTTATTTCAATTGATTCACCGATGGCACGGGCGCTTATTAAAAAAGAAGTTGATGATGACATTTCTGTAACAACGCCTGAAGGCGAAAAAGAATGGTGGATTAATGCAATAAGATATGAAAAAACATGATGATTATAAAAAAACCCCTATATGTTGAATAAATCATAATTATCATCATTTTAGCCCGGTAAATTCAATGCTATCATTGAGCTTTACCCAGTGAATTTAAACGACGGAATATGCAGTGAATAAAAGTATCACCACTAATTTAATAGCCCTTGCAGCAACACTTATCGGCTACGTTTTTCAGCAACACCTTATTTTTACCATTGGTTTATTTGCATTATCAGGCGCCATCACTAACTGGCTAGCGATCCACATGCTGTTTGAAAAAGTACCCGGCTTATACGGCTCGGGGGTTATTCCTGCACGCTTTGAAGATTTTAAATTAGCAATTCGGCAGCTGATGATGGAACAATTTTTTACCAAAGAAAATATCGACCGTTTTTTATCAAGTAACTCAGGTAGTACCGCACCCATTAATTTAAACCCCGTCATAGAGAAAGTCGACTTATCGCCGGCCTTTGACAGTTTAGTCTCTGTCATAGAAACCTCATCATTCGCCCCTATGCTTGAAATGGTGGGTGGTTCAGCAGCATTAAAACCAATGAAAGAACCTTTTATTGAAAAGATGAAAGTGTCAATTCAAGAGATAACCCAGAGTGACCAGTTTAATACCCTATTACGAGATGAATTAGAACAACCCAATATGATCGCCGGTATGCAAGATAAAGTTAGCGACATTATTGAAAAGCGCCTAAATGAATTAACTCCACAATTAGTGAAAGAAATCATTCAAGCGATGATCAAAAAACATTTAGGTTGGTTAGTGGTTTGGGGCGGTGTTTTTGGTGGATTAATTGGCTTTATAGCCGCGCTAACGAATAATTTTTAATCCTTATAATGTACGTAATCACCTATTCCCTTTCCCCTTAGAGGTACAGATAAAAATTAGTCTCGTTTTTTACGTTAAATTCCTTAATTTTGACCCTCTTTTGAGCTATTCTTGCCTGTGAACTGTTCTTTCAAAGAAAGGGATTAATTCATTAAATTTTTCCCTTTAAAATATAAGGTAAATTTCAGCCATGTTTGCTAGCTTAAAAGCTTTGCCTGCCGATCCTATTCTAGGCCTATTAACTAAATATCGAGAAGATACTAACCCGAAAAAAATCGATTTAGGTGTTGGCGTTTATAAAAATGAAGCCGGTGAAACGACTGTGCTTGATTGCGTAAAAAAAGCCGAGCGTTACCGCACTGATACTGAAACCAGTAAGGTTTATATTGGTCCCACAGGTTCCAGCCTGTTCAATGATGAAATGGCTAACCTTATTTTTGGCTCAGACCACAAAGTGTTAAACGAAAACCGTGCTCGCACTGTGTCTACGCCAGGAGGTACTGGTGCACTTCGTGTAGCAGCTGAATTTATTAAATCATGCAAAGCGGGTGACACCATTTGGGTCAGCAACCCAACATGGGCTAATCACACAGCGTTATTCGAAGCGGCAGGTTTAACGGTAAAAACTTATCCCTATTATGATTATGAAAGCAAAGATTTAGATTTTGAAGGTATGTTAGCCGCGCTAAAACAAGTATCGCCAGATGATGCGGTATTACTACACGCGTGTTGCCATAACCCAAGTGGTATGGATTTAAACCAAGCGCAATGGCAACAAGTTGTTGAAGTCGCTAAATCAGTCGCTTTTACTCCTCTTATAGACATGGCATATCAAGGATTCGGGCAAGGTTTAGACGAAGATGCATATGGCTTACGTCTTATGGCGGAATCAGTAAACGAAATGATTGTTTGTAGTTCATGTTCGAAAAATTTCGGCTTATACCGTGAACGTATTGGTGCTTGTACTCTTATTGGCGAATCAAGCTTGCAGGCTGATATCGCCAATTCTGTATTATTATCAGTAATTAGAGGGATTTACTCAATGCCACCGGCACATGGTGCCGCACTTGTTGAAACTATTTTATCTTCAGATGAATTACGCAATGAATGGTACTGTGAATTGGAGCAGATGCGTAATCGCATTAATGGCAACCGCCAGCTCATGGTGGATAAATTAAGAGAAAACGGCGTATCACGCGATTTTAGTTTTATTGCTCGACAATCAGGCATGTTCTCTTTCTTAGGTATAACACCTGCCCAAGTGCAACAACTACAAGATGAATACAGTATTTATATGGTTGACTCTAGCCGTATGAGTATTGCTGGTATTGCACATAGTAATGTTGACTACTTAGCGCAATCAATTGCTAAAATACTTTAATTTTTTTGGACGTGTCATGCGTAATCAAGCGAGAAGTGACACCAAATACAATATAGATAGCACAATACAGAGGGATATACTGTGACTGCACCTGGTAATTTATTTATTCTTTCTGCGCCTAGTGGCGCAGGAAAATCTAGTTTAATCAAAGCATTATTAGAACAAAATTCAAGCAGACCTATGCAGGTTTCGGTTTCGCATACCACCCGTGCACCTCGCCCTGGTGAAGAAGACGGACAACATTATCATTTTGTTTCTGTTGCCGAGTTCAAAAAACAAATTAAAAAAAATGCTTTTTACGAATATGCTGAGGTTTTTGATAATTATTACGGCACCTCAGAAGCCGCAATAGATATCCAACTTGCGCAAGGCATTGATGTTTTTCTTGATATAGACTGGCAGGGTGCACAACAAGTACGTATGAAAAAGCCTTCCGTAACCACTATTTTTATTAGCCCACCTTCAAAACAAGAATTAGAAAATCGTTTGCGAGGCAGAGGACAAGACAGCGAAGAGACCATCAAAAGTAGAATGGATAAGGCACAAAACGAATGCTCGCACTTTCAAGAATTCGATTACATTATTATCAATGATGATTTCAAACAAGCGTTAGCCGATTTAACTACCATCGTTAATAATCAACGCCTTAAGCGTAACCAACAAATTACACAACATAAAGTGTTATTAGATGAGCTAATTTGTTAGTACAGTTGATCTATAGCCTTTATTATAAACTATAGTAAAGGCTATTTAGCCGTAAAAAAGAGAAAATTCAAAGAATAAAAAGCAAACTGCTAACGATTTTTACGTGAATAAAGTCTTTTACTTGCTATATGACTTATCGATCAGTAAAATGCAGCGCTATTTTATAAATTTAGTTGGAGTGCCCAAATGGCTCGCGTAACTGTTGAAGATGCCGTAGAAAAAGTCGGTAATCGTTTTGATTTGGTGTTAGTTGCATCACGTCGTGCTCGTCAAATTGCAACGGGCGGTAAAGACCCTTTGGTTGAAGTTGAAAATGACAAACCAACCGTATTGGCTTTACGTGAAATTGAAGCTGGTTTAATTACCGATGCTGTCATGGATACATCAGATCGCCAAGCACAAATTCAGCAAGATACTGCTGAATTAGATGCTGTTGCAGCAATTGTTGGTGCACAAACAGACGAACTAGGTTAAACAAGCAACTACGCTTACTTTATCCTATAAACGCGTAACTTTTTTCTATTATTAATAGAAAAAAGTTACGCGTTTTTTATTGCTTTTGTAACACGAAAATTCACGTCACAATTTACTTTGCATTTAGCGCAAAGCCACGTATTCTATACTCATATTCATTTGTAAGCATTTACCATCAACTCGGAGAGATAGGTGTATCTATTTGAACCATTAAAAGAATTAAGCTCTACTTACCTATCAAAAGTGCAAGTAGACTTGCTCAAACATGCTTATGTGGTAGCAAGAGATGCGCACGATGGTCAAATGCGTTCAAGCGGTGATCCTTATATTACCCATCCTGTTGCTGTAGCACTTAATCTCGCTCAAATGAAATTAGACCATGAAACCCTAATGGCTGCACTACTTCATGATGTGATAGAAGACACCTCAGTAACTAAAGACGAGCTAGCTGAGTTATTTGGTCATACGGTTGCTGAACTCGTTGAAGGGGTAAGTAAACTTGATAAGCTAAAATTCGAAAATAAAGAAGAAATGCAAGCGGAAAATTTCCGTAAAATGGTTTTAGCCATGGTACAAGATATTCGCGTTATTTTAATCAAATTAGCGGATAGAACCCATAATATGCGTACACTCGGGTCGTTACGTCCTGACAAACGCCGTCGTATCGCCCGTGAAACCCTTGAAATATATGCCCCTATAGCTAACCGCCTTGGTATTCATGATATTAAAAATGAATTAGAGTTACTGGGTTTTGAGGCGCTTTATCCTATGCGCTCTAGAGCACTAAAATCAGCGGTAAGCAGCGCTCGTGGTAATCGAAAAGCCATTATCAACAATATCCAAGAAGAAATCTCAGCACGCTTATCGGAAAGTGATATTGGCGCTGAAATTGTGGGTAGAGAGAAACACCTATATTCTATTTATCGTAAAATGCTTAATAAAGAGCTGTTGTTCAATGAAGTGATGGATATTTATGCTTTCCGCGTTATTGTTAAAGATAAAATAGATGATTGTTATCGTGCATTGGGTGCTATGCATAATTTATTTAAACCCATTGATGGTCGCTTCAAAGATTATATCGCCATTCCGAAAACCAATGGCTATCGCTCATTACATACCTCACTCATTGGCCCTCATGGGATACCTGTTGAAATACAAATCAGAACCCAAGATATGGAACAAATGGCTGATAAAGGGGTTGCTGCTCATTGGTTGTATAAAGAAGGTGGTGAAAAGAGCGATACTACCGCACAAATGAAAGCGCGTCGTTGGATGCAAAGCTTACTTGAATTACAGCAAAGCGCCGGCAGTTCATTTGAATTTATTGAAAATGTAAAATCTGACCTATTTCCAGAAGAAATTTACGTTTTCACCCCAGAAGGACGTATTATTGAATTACCTATGGGGGCTACTGCAGTTGATTTTGCTTATGCAGTGCATACCGACGTGGGTAATTCATGTGTAGGTGTCAAAGTTGACCGTAAACCTTTCCCCTTAAGCCGCCCATTGGATTCTGGACAAACACTTGAAGTAATAACCTCTGCCGCTGCAAGGCCGAACGCCACTTGGCTTAACTTTGTCGTAACGGCTAAAGCGCGTTTACAAATCAGAACCTATTTACGTAGTCGTGAAAAAACCGAATCAAAAGCACTCGGGTTACGACTATTAAGTCATGCGCTAGGTAACGTATCACTTGACGATATCAGCAAAGAAAAAATTGACGACGTTGTTAAGCAAAATGGCAGTGATGATTTCGATGACTTATTAACGAATATAGGTCTAGGTAATGCGTTAAGTATCGGGATAGCCAGACGACTTACGGATGAATTTACCGAAGACAGTGAGTTAGCCCCAACACACAGTAAAACCAAAATGCCGATTAAAGGCACAGAAGGTATGCTAGTAAGTTATGGAAAGTGTTGCCGCCCTATTCCTGGGGATTCCATTTTAGCCTATTTAAGTCCAGGTAAAGGTTTAATGGTACACCAACAGGGTTGTACAAATATTAAAGGTTTTGAGTCTCGCGCTTTATTCCCTGTAAAATGGGATAGTGATATTGATAAAGAGTTCATTGCTAAGCTCAGAATAGAATTAGTCAATCATCAAGGTGCTTTAGCAAAGCTTACTAACGTAATAGCCAAATGCGGCTCCAATGTACACACCTTAAATTCTGGCGAGAAAGAAGCTGGCCTTTACCTAATCGATATGGAAATAACTTGTCGAGACCGTATTCATTTGGCTGACATAATTCGAAAAATTAAGGTGATGGTTGATATCCAACGCGTCATTCGTAATAAATAATAAATTACTCGTTGCTAAGCACGAGCACACAAAAATAAAATAACAGGAAATAGAATGAAAAGTATCATATCTACAGATCAAGCACCCAGTGCGATCGGTACCTATAGCCAAGCTGTGAAAGTAAACAACACTGTTTATTTATCTGGTCAAATTCCACTTATTCCTGAAACAATGGAAGTAATATCAAGTGATTTTACTGAGCAAGCTGAACAAGTATTTAAAAATCTTTCTGCGGTATGTGAAGCCGCTGGTGGCTGCATTAATGATATGGTCAAAGTAAATATCTTCATGACTGATTTAAGCAACTTTACTACGGTAAATGAAATCATGGCTAGATATTTTCAACAGCCTTACCCTGCACGAGCAGCCATTCAAGTATCTAAATTACCTAAAGATGTTGATATTGAAATTGATGGTGTTTTGGAATTACCCAACGTTGACTAATAGCACCACCCATTAAATTGTGTTGTAAACCAGAATATCAATCTCAAGTTCCAGACCAAAAAAAGATAACTATGACTCCAAAAAGACTAGAGCGCATCAACAACATGCTTGATAAGCGCCAACCAGATCTCACCGTATGTATGGAAGGTTTACATAAAAGCCATAACTTAGCCGCAGTAGTTCGTACCTGTGATGCGATTGGTATTAGTGATGTACACGCCGTATGGAAAAGTGAAGAAGCAGAAGTACGTGGCGGTAGCGCTGCTGGAAGTCAAAACTGGATTGATGTTCATAATTATCATAAAACGGCTGATGCAATCAGTGCTATGAAAGCACAGGGCATGCAAGTATTGGTCACTAACTTATCTGATACCGCGGTCGATTTCCGTGAAATTGATTACACCAAGCCAACGGCGATTATCTTAGGCCAAGAAAAATTTGGTACCTCCGAGGTTGCCTTAGCACTAGCAGATCAAGATATTGTTGTGCCTATGGTCGGCATGGTGCAATCACTAAATGTTTCAGTGGCCTGCTCAGTGGTGTTATATGAGGCACAGCGTCAGCGACAATTAGCGGGTATGTATGATAAGCCTTCCCTGAGTAATGAACGTAGACAGCGCGTTTTATTTGAAGGGGGTCACCCTATTTTTGCTGAAGCATGTCAGCGTAAAGGCTTACCTTACCCAGCCATTGATGAAGCAGGTCAAATTGTTGCAGAAGAAATATGGTGGCAAAAAATGCAAATGGATAAAAGCGCTTGGCAACACCTTGATGATTAATCACTAAAAACGGTTTAGCCACGTGTAATTATGGAAGCATTGACCAAACTATCTCAAGTCGCTCTCACAACACTCAAAGGTGTTGGCCCCAGTATGGCAAAAAGACTAGAGAAACTTAATTTACTGTCTGTCCAAGATTTATTGCTTCATTTACCACTACGTTATGAAGACAGAACACGCGTTACCACCGTTCGTGACTGCCTTGTTGGTACGCATACTAATATCATCGGCGAAATAACCAGTAACCAACTTACTCACGGTAAACGCCGCATGATGGTAGTCAACCTCAATGATGGTACTGGCAATGTACAATTATGCTTTTTCAGCTTCTCAGCGAGTCAAAAAAATAGTTTAAGTGTTGGAAAAACCATTCGTTGTTACGGAGAGATAAAACGAGGCCCCAACGGCTTTCAAATAGTACACCCTGAATACCGCGCTTTAGACGATGATCGCGCGTTAACACCCATGGAAGAAACTTTAACACCAGTGTATCCCACGACTGACGGTTTAAAGCAAATTTCTCTACGCAACTTAACCGACCAAGCACTTATTCGACTTCAACGTGGACAAGTAGAAGAATTGTTACCTAGTCACTTATTCGATGAAGCATATTCGTTAGCACAAGCATTAGTCATTATTCATAGACCCCCGCCAGAAGCTTCAACCAGCCAACTTGAACTTGGTAAACACCCCGCACAATTACGCCTGATCAAAGAAGAGTTACTTGCTCACAATTTAAGTATGCTAAAGCTCAGACAAAACAGTGATGTTCATCAGGCTGTTTCATTAACGCCTGAACAGGCTATTGAACCCTATAACTCTGCTGAAGACTCTTTTTTAACCGCGCTACCTTTTTCGCCCACTCAGGCACAGGCGCGTGTAGTAAAAGAAATAAAAGCTGATTTAGCTAAGCCACAACCTATGATGCGATTAGTTCAGGGCGATGTCGGTTCAGGTAAAACACTCGTTGCAGCCCAAGCCGCATTAACCGCGATTAGCCAAGGGTATCAAGTGGCATTAATGGCGCCAACAGAAATATTAGCCGAACAACACGCGATTAATTTTTCTAATTGGTTTAAATCACTGGATATTAACGTCGGCTGGCTCGCAGGAAAAACTAAAGCGAAAGCCCGTAGAATAGCACTAGAGAAAATGGCTAATGGTGAAATGCAAATGGTTATCGGCACCCATGCTTTGTTTCAAGCCGATGTAGAATTTAACAAGCTAGTCTTAATTATTATTGATGAACAACATAAATTTGGTGTTCATCAACGACTTTCACTGCGAGAGAAAGGCGTTTTTGATAATAACTACCCTCATCAATTAATCATGACCGCCACGCCTATACCACGCACTTTGGCCATGACCGCCTACGCGGATTTAGACACCTCTGTGATTGATGAATTGCCGCCGGGTCGCACCCCCATTAATACAGTTGCCCTACCCGATTCGCGCCGCGAAAATGTCATTGAACGCATTCGAGAAGGCTGTACCAATGATAATCGTCAAGCCTATTGGGTTTGTACCTTAATTGAAGAATCTGAAGTATTGCAGTGCCAGGCAGCCGAAGATACCGCAGTGCATTTACAAGAACAGTTACCTGAGCTAAAAATAGGGCTAGTGCACGGGCGAATGAAAGCGGCTGAAAAACAAGCCATTATGGATGGCTTTAAAGCGGGTGAAATTCATCTACTTATCGCAACAACCGTGATTGAAGTGGGGGTTGATGTCCCTAACGCAAGTTTAATGGTAATAGAAAACCCTGAACGTTTAGGTTTGGCGCAATTACATCAGTTACGGGGTCGCGTTGGGCGAGGCTCTGTCGCTTCACATTGTGTGTTGTTATACAAAGCACCACTCTCAAAAACAGCCACTAAACGCTTAGCTGTATTAAGAGAAAGTAATGATGGTTTTGTTATTGCCGAAAAAGATTTAGAAATTAGAGGTCCTGGTGAGTTACTGGGTACCCGTCAAACGGGCTTGGCTGAATTGAAAATTGCAGATTTAGTGCGTGATGGTTATCTTATCCCCGAAATTAAACAAAAAGCTTACTTATTATCTCGTCAAAATCCAGAGTGTGCCCAAGCGCTGATTCAACGCTGGCTTGGTAATAAAGAGCGCTACTCAAACGCATAACCCAGTTAGAAATTACTTAGCACACAAAACGAAGAGATAGACCTTACATTGGCCGAAAAATAAAAACACACAATCAAAATAATAATTGTGTGTTTCATTTGATCAAATCCGGATATATAAAGGTTAGTGTTAAACCCACTTAAAAGTAAGTGCTTACCTACCTAGTGCGCTTCATCCCAATTATCACCAACACCGTATTCAGCAATGAGTGGCACACTTAATTCAACCGCATTATTCATCAATTCAACCAACTTAGCCGTCGTTTCTTCAACAATATCTTGGTGTATTTCAAAAATTAATTCATCGTGTACTTGCATGGTCATTTTAATGCGTTCATCGTTTTGCTCTGATAACCAAGTGGCAACCGCTAGCATCGCTTTTTTAATAATATCTGCGGCAGTGCCTTGCATAGGCGCATTAATAGCGGCACGTTCAGCCGCTTTTTTACGCATACCATTTTTCGCGTTTATGTCAGGTAAATAGAGTCGACGGCCAAACAACGTTTCAACGTAACCCTGCTCACTGGCTTGTTGGCGAGTATCTTCCATATAGGTTAATACGCCAGGATAGCGTTCAAAGTACTTATCTTGGTACTCTTGTGCTTGATGACGACCAATGTTCAATTGCTTAGCTAAACCAAATGCCGACATCCCATAAATTAAACCAAAGTTAATCGCTTTAGCGCTGCGACGTTGATCAGTAGTCACTTCATCTAATTCTACTGAAAAAATTTCGGCTGCTGTCGCGCGATGAACATCTTTGCCTTCACTAAACGCTGTCACTAATCCTTTATCATTAGATAAATGCGCCATAATTCGTAATTCAATTTGAGAGTAATCGATCGCTACAATTTTGTAATCGGTCGGGGCAATAAAAGCTTGGCGAATTTTACGACCTTGCTCCGAGCGAATTGGAATATTTTGTAAGTTTGGATCGGTCGATGACAAACGCCCTGTCGCGGTTACTGCTTGATGATACGAAGTATGCACTCGACCTGTTTTAGGGCTAACCATCAACGGTAATTTATCGGTATAAGTTGATTTCAATTTACTCAACCCGCGATTCTCTAGAATCACTTTTGGCAGAGGGTAATCAAGCGCCAACTCTTGTAACACTTCTTCTGCCGTAGAAGGAGCGCCTTTAGGTGTTTTTTTGATCACTGGAATCTTTAACTCTTCAAACAATATTTGCTGTAATTGTTTAGGAGAGCTCAAGTTAAAACTTTTCCCCGCAAGATTATGCGCTTCTATTTCTAATTCGTTTAATCGCTGGCCAATACTTTGGCTTTGCTGATCTAGTACATCACAATCAATCAATACCCCTGTTTGTTCCATTTGTGCCAGTACCGGCATCAATGGCATTTCAATGTCATTATAAACGCTCAATTGTTCAGGTAGCTGCTCGAGCGCTGGATAAATAGCCTGATGTAAACGTAAGGTGATATCGGCATCTTCGGCTGCGTAATGGCCTGCTTTTTCAATCTCTATTTGATTAAACGTTAATTGCTTCGCTCCTTTACCCGCAATATCCTCAAAATGTACCGTTTTATAATCAAGATATTTGAGTGCTAGTGCATCCATATTGTGGCGCGTGGCAACACTGTTATAACAATAGGATTCGATCATGGTATCAAACGCAACACCTTGCAATTCAATATCATAATGACTCAATACATTGGCATCGTATTTTAGATTTTGACCTATTTTACTAATACCGGTGCTTTCTAATAAGGGTTTTAATTGTGCTAATACCCAGTCTCTATCAAGCTGCTCTGGGGCGTCAGCGTAATCATGCGTCAGGGGCACATAAGCGGCTTTACCCACTTCAACAGCAAATGATAAACCAACGAGTTCGGCTTTCATATAACTCACACTGGTGGTTTCAGTATCGAAGGCAAATGCATCACTGGCTGAGAGTTTTTCTAACCAGCTATTAAAGGCTGTTTTATCAAGGATTATATCGTATTGACTCTCGGCTACTTCAACAATGGCAACATCAGCCGACTTTGCTGAACTAGTCTTGGTTTCGCCCTTAACGGTAGTAGCTGTTTGCTCACTGTTTCCCTTGTCTAAATCAGCCAATAAACGCTTTAATTCAAACTCTTGATAAAGCGATCTTAATGCCTCTATATCTGCCTCTTCTGGCTGTAATTGCTCAACACTTTGTTCCAGTTCAACATCGCACTTTATTGTCGCTAATAAATAGGAGAGTGGCAGTTGCTCAAGTGCATCACGCAAGTTTTCACCAATTTTCCCTTTGACTTTATCAGCATTAGCAATAACCTCATCCAGTGAGCCATGCTCAAGTAACCATTTTACTGCCGTTTTGGGACCACACTTTACAACCCCGGGGATGTTATCCACTTTATCGCCCATTAACGCTAAATAATCGATAATTTGATCTGGGCGGACACCAAATTTTTCTTCTACCCCTGCTTCATTTAACTCAACGTCGGTCATAGTATTAATCAAGCGTACATGAGGCGTAACTAACTGCGCCATGTCTTTATCGCCAGTAGAGATAACCGTTTCTATCCCTTGCTCATGTGCTTGTTTTGCTAGCGTGCCAATAACATCATCCGCTTCAACCCCTGGGATCACCAACAATGGAAGTCCCATCGCTGCAATAATGTCATGTATTGGCGCGATTTGACTACGTAGATCATCCGGCATGGGTGGACGATTCGCTTTATATTCAGGATATAGATCATTACGAAACGTTTTACCTTTCGCATCAAAGATAACTACAACATTACCATTAGGGTAGTCTTTTTTCAGACTACGAATCATGTTTAATACACCAGTAATTGCACCCGTAGGTTGTCCGCTTGCGGTAGATAAAGCTTGTAAATATGGCACGTGATAGGCACGAAATAAATAAGATGAACCATCAACTAAAATAAGTGGAGTATTTATTTTTGAAGCAGTTTGCAAGTTGTTTTCTGGCAAAGTAGTCATAAGATTTGAGTCTAAACAATAAGATGGGCTAAGCATGCCACAAAGCGCGCTTTAGCTCTACTATACCTTAACAATTGGCTAGCTCGGAATGTGGATAACTTTGTTGATAAGCACAAGGAAATATTAGAATAGGAAGTATTCTTATTCAATTGTTATCATACATTAGTATGATTTTATTGTAAAAATTAGCTTTTAAGATCCTTTAAACGGGTAATGTCTTTTATTTTGGCTTATGTGGATAAATAAATTTATTACCGTTACTTTTTAATTGTATAAAAAAACAACTAAGAAATTAAGGGTCTAAGAGACTATCAGAATTTCACGTCATTACCAGTGAATTATTAAGTTTTTTTTAAACGCTTTTTTTCTTTTACAATAACAAAAAAACATAAGCTAATACTGCCGTGACTTGACGGATGGTCAACCAGTTCTGATGATAATTTATATTTTTAGAGGTAACGTTACTATTCTGTTTGTCTAATAATTGAAGCCATAATACTGTCGGCTTATTAGACTAAATGATAGGTATTAATTCTACGTTATTCACTGGGGGAGCATGAGTGGAATGAAAGATGAGTTAATCAGGAGCGTAATAGGGGAAATAAATATGTCCTATTACGCCAACAATTAATTACACTATCAATTCATAGTACAAAACTCTTCTGCTGAGGTTGGATGTATGGCAATAGTATTATCGAAATCAGCTTTCGTCGCGCCCATTTTCATCGCAACGGAAAAGCCTTGTAGTAGTTCGTCACTGCCAAAGCCAATACTATGTAAACCCACAACTTTTTCATCGGCGCCAGCACAAATCAACTTCATCCGAGTTGGATCACGATAATCTTCGGTCATCGCTTGATAAAGTGCGGTGAACTGTGAATTATAAACAGTAATGTTGTCTTCACCATATTGCGCAACGGCTTCTGCTTCAGTTAACCCTACCGTACCAATAACAGGATGGCTAAAGACAACAGTCGCAATACCAGAATAATCTAAATGCTCATCAGGCTTGTTGTTAAATAAGCGTTCACATAGACGACGACCTGCCGCAACAGCTACCGGCGTCAATTGTGCTCGCCCAGTATTATCACCTACCGCATAAATACCCTGTACATTAGTATTTTGATATTTATCCGTAACAATATAGCCTCGGTCATTAAGTTCAACACCTGCCTGTTCTATATTAATGTTATCCGTGGCGGGTTCTCGACCTATTGCCCAGACTAATTTTTCCACTGGCCCAATTGACTGACCATTCGTTAAGTGAACCATCAAGTTACCGTCAGCTAATTTTTCAATGCGTTCAGGTGTGCTGTGGTTATGCAATGTAGGGCCATGCTTTGCCATTTGCTCCACTAATGTAGTGCTTAACATCTCATCAAAGGTACGAAGCGGCTTATCCTTTCTCACCAATAAATCTGTTTTTGTACCTAAGCCATGAAATACACCGGCTAGCTCTACCGCAATGTAACCTGCACCAATAACAGCGACTGACTTAGGTTGCTCTGTTAGCGCAAAAAAACCATCTGAATCTATGCCAAATTCAGCCCCTTCAATATCAGGGATAGACGGACGTCCGCCTGTAGCAATAGTTATATGATCTGCGGTATATAAAGTGCCATTTACCTCAACAGTATTTTTATCTACGAATTTGGCAAACCCTTCAATAACAGTAACATTATTCGCGTCAAAGCCACGTTGATAGGCACCGTGAATTCTTTCTATATAGGCTTCACGATTTTTAACTAAATGATTCCAGTCTAAGCCATTTTGTTCTAACTGAAAGCCGTAATCATGTGCATATTTAAGTGCATCACTAATTTGTCCGGCATACCACATGGCTTTTTTGGGCACACAACCAACATTCACGCAAGTACCACCAAGGTACTTGGCTTCAACTACAGCGGCTTTTTTTCCAAGCTTTGCAGCTCTATTTGCCGAAGCAATACCACCACTACCTGCACCGATGGCTAAATAATCAAAATGTTGCGTCATTAAATCGTCCTTTCGTTTATCTGTTTTATATATTTACTATGTGGGTACAAAGAGTTGTACAATCAAGCGAACCGTTAACTAATTAACTTTTAATGAGACCGTATTAGCATGCAAAAAATCACCAATTATTTTCGCATCAACAGGTTTACTGTATATAAACCCCTGAATATAGTGACATTTCCGCTGAGTTAAATAGGTTAACTGCTCTGTTGTTTCTACACCTTCGGCGATGCAATACATATTAAGCCGCTTAGCTAATACTATTGTGGCATCAACAATCGCTTCATCGGTTTTTTCAATACCAATGCCAGAAATAAAAGTTCGATCAATTTTTATTATATGAAGTGGTAATCGTTTCAAATAAGAAAGTGAAGAAAAACCTGTACCAAAATCATCCAACGCTAAAATAACCCCGAGAGACGACAGTGCTTTCATTGTTTGTATGGCTTTTTCAGGCTCAGAAAGTAATGCGCTTTCAGTCACTTCTATTTTTAGTAGATGCGCAGGTAATTCATAAGACTCTAATTGCGAGGCAATATAATCGACCAAACCTTTTTTAGCAAAATGCTGTGGAGATAAATTCACTGATAGATACAATGTTGGCCGCCACTGATGCCATTTTTTAAGATCAATTAAACCCCGCTCTAACGCCGCTTCGGTCATAGGAATAATCAAACCCAGCTCTTCGGCCATATCAATAAAGCCAGAGGGAATAATAAGATCTTTTTTACTTTGCCAACGCATGAGCAATTCAAATCCAACAACTTTACCAGTACTCGAATCAATGATGGGTTGGTAATGATTAAGAAATTCATCATTGGCGTAAGCCAATTTCACATTGGACTCTTTTTCTAATCGTTCACTGGCTTCAAAGTTCATTCTTGGTGTAAAGAATTGAAAAGTATTTCTACCTAACTGTTTAGCATGATACATAGCTACGTCGGCATGCCGTAATAATGTACTCGAATCGCTAGCATCATGAGGGTAAATAGCAATACCAATACTTGCGCCAATGCTTACTTGATACCCTTGCAACAGCATAGGTTTTTCTATTGCTTCAATAATTTTTTGCGCAATATTGCCTAAATACCCTATCCCTTTAGTTGTTTCAAATAACACTACAAACTCATCACCGCCATGACGTGCTACCGTATCATCGACTCCCAATAACGCTGATAATCGTCTTGACACTTCTACTAATAACAAATCACCGCAGTCATGCCCTAATGAATCATTTACTTGCTTGAATCGATCCAGATCAACAAAGAACAATGCGATGTTGCTAGATTTTCGATTAGAAGATTCCATCGCATGCTTAACTCGTTCAAGTAATAAACTTCGATTGGGCAAATCCGTGAGATGATCATAGTTAGCTAAATAGCGTAACTCTTGCTGCGCGACCTTTTGTGCACTAATATCGGAAAAAACACAGACGTAATGTAGACTGTTGGCAACGTTACTTCGACCTACATTAATATTAACAATAACATGAAAATTTTTACCTGTGTCTGTTGTCACTACTTCTTCGCCACACCAATGTTCATCTTCTGCTAATGAAGGAAGTAATTGTTGAAAAAACCGCCATCGGCGATTACTAAGCCCCATCAGGTTCCTATTAAAATCAAACTCCTCATCAGGCCAACCAAAAGCATCGCAAAGGGATTGATTAGCGGTTGCTCGATAATCATCATTAACAATTAATACCCAATCATTGGTTTGTTTAAATGCTTCTCCATAATATTGACTTCGCACTTCTGCAGCGCGTGTTTGAGTAATATTTGTATAAGCGCCAGTGATCCTACTGGGTTTATTATCACCATCTAACGTGACTATTTTGCCCAAATCTTTATACCAAAGCCAATGACCAGCCACATGCTTTAATCGATAAGTACAACTAAACATTTCTTCAAGATTATTCTGGGAAACAAAGTCTTCCCAACTAGACAAAAAGCGTTCTTTATCCTCTGGGTGAATTAACCCAACATGTTGTTCTAAGCTATGGGCTGTTGCTAATTTTGCATAACCTAATTCTTGCGAAATACGTTTGCCGAACAATAAATTATCATGAGCTTGCCAGTCCCATACTTCGCTATTACTGCCAATCAACGCAAGTTGTAAGCGGTTCTCTCTGAAAATAGCGTCTTCGTGAGCCTTTAGTAATTTCAAACGCTGTACGTTGCGCTGATATAACCAAAAAATGATCCCGAATAAAAACGCCGTGATGATGTATAGAAAACAGGCTAATGGTGATTGCCAAGTTACCTGGCTTAAAGAGGCTTTAGTGTTGCTCGTCGCTAAATGTTCGTCAACAGTAGATAATGTAGCTTTCTGAGGCAAAGAGTTATTTACTGATGAGGAGCTAGAAAGTATCGTGATTGTTTCAGATGTTTCGGGATAATTGACTTTGCGATTAGCCGTTAAGGCTTGAATGGATTTATCATCGGCAACTGATAGTTGCTTTAAAGAAAAACCCTGAGCTGTACCCTGCTCTTTTGCTTGCATCACCAAGCTGGTCAAGGCCAAAAAAACTGTCAGCACTACAATTTTGCAAAAACTCATAAGTCTCAATCCATGTTAACTTTTGGTAATTTTTACGACGTTATTACCTTTTTATGTAGAACAACCACATAATAAAGATTCTGCCTTGCATTAATACCCTACTATCCGCTACAAAACCATCTCAAAGCTCTACAAATATTAATTTGTTTGTATCTCAATGCATTAATTATAACAGCTCTAAAAATAAGCAAGATATTAAATAGTAAAAAAATACTGATGATAGGTAATTACCCTTGAATATTTCCCTTGTTGTCATCACATATACATTATCATTTATTAACTTTGTAGCCATTATGACGAACCCTTTACTGCAAAACTCTCCCTTACCCGAATTTTCAAAAATAAAACCCGAACATGTAAAACCAGCAGTAGAGCAAGCAATCGCTGATTGTAAAAAGGTAATTGAACAAGTATTAGCCGAGCAAAGCACTTTTACTTGGCAAAATTTAGTCATGCCAATTGATGAAGCAGATGATATTTTATCTAAACTTTGGTCTCCTATTTCTCACATGAACTCAGTGATTAGTAGTGATGAATTGCGAGAAGCTTATGAATCATGTTTGCCTTTATTATCAGAATACAGCACTTTTGTTGGTCAGCACCAAGGGTTATATCAAGCCTATTTGCAATTAAAAAATAGCGATAGCTTTTCTGGTTTAGATACAGCCCAACAAAAAGTCATTACCAATGCTTTACGTGACTTTACCTTATCAGGGATCGCGCTAAACGATGACAAAAAGAAGCGTTATGGAGAAATCGTCAGTCGTTTATCAGAATTAAGCTCAAGTTTTAGTAATAATGTACTTGATGCCACGCAAGCATTTAGCATTAACATTAGCGACAAAAATGACTTAAACGGATTGCCTGACAGCGCCTTAGCGGCGGCAAAGGCCTTAGCTCAAAGCAAAGAACAACAAGGCTACACCTTTACTTTAGATATTCCTAGCTACCTTCCGGTCATGATGTATTGCGACAATCAAACATTACGTGAAAAACTACATCGCGCTTTTGTTACTCGTGCTTCAGATCAAGGGCCTAACGCTGGAGAGTTTGACAATAGCGGCATCATGAACGAATTGTTAGCACTTCGTCATGAATTAGCAAAACTGCTCGATTTTAATAACTACGCCGAACATTCTCTTGCCACTAAAATGGCTAACTCAACTGATGAAGTAATGGAATTTTTAGAAAATCTTGCGATTAAGTCCAAACATCAAGGTGAAAGAGATTTTAAAGAATTAAACGATTTCGCCCAAGCTGAGTTTTCACAAAACAACTTACAAGCATGGGATTTAGCCTACTACAGCGAAAAACTTAAACAAAGCCGATATACCATTTCAGATGAAGAGCTACGTCCTTATTTTCCTAAAGATAAAGTTGTTGAAGGGTTGTTTTCCGTTGTTAACCGTTTATTTGGTTTAACCATTAGCTGTCGTGAAGGTGTGGATGTTTGGCACGATGACGTTAAGTTCTACGATGTTTTAGGAGCAGACGGTAAACTTCGTGGCAGCTTCTATTTAGATTTATACGCCCGCGAGAAAAAACGTGGTGGCGCTTGGATGGATGATTGTGTTGGCAGAGCGAAACTTAGCACAGATGAAATTCAGCACCCTGTGGCTTATTTAACCTGTAACTTTAATGGCCCTGTTGGCGATACGCCAGCGCTCTTTACCCATGACGAAGTTGTTACCTTATTTCACGAATTTGGCCACGGTATACACCACATGCTTACGCAAATAGAGGCGAGTGCGGTTTCTGGTATTAATGGCGTTCCTTGGGATGCGGTAGAATTACCTAGCCAATTTTTAGAAAACTGGTGCTGGCAACCGGAAGCATTAGCCTTTATTTCTAGTCATTTTGAAACCGGTGAATCTCTACCGCAAGCGCTTTTAGATAAAATGCTAGCAGCCAAAAACTTTCAATCTGCCATGCAAATGTTGCGTCAATTAGAGTTCAGTATTTTTGATTTCACTATGCACGCCAGCTATACCGAAGAAGCTAAAGACGATCATATACAACAAGTATTAAATCAAGTGAGAGAACAGTACTCAGTAGTAAAAGCACCCGAATTTAACCGTTTTCAACATGGTTTTAGTCATATTTTTGGTGGCGGTTATTCCGCAGGATATTACAGCTATAAATGGGCAGAAGTATTATCAGCCGACGCGTTTGGTTTATTCGAGGAAGAAGGCATTTTCAACCAAGCAACCGGACAATCTTTTTTACACAATGTTTTAGAAAAAGGCGGTAGCGAAGAGCCAAGCCAATTATTCAAAAACTTCCGTGGCAGAGCACCTGAAATTGACGCTTTACTACGCCATTGCGGTATTGAAGCTTAATCCAATGACAACCAATACCTCAGAAAAGTTTAGTGATTTATATCAGCGTGCCGCTAAACGCAAAGGTGGCGAAAAAGCATTAAAATTATTGCTTGGTAAAAAGATTATTGGCAAAAAATTACTTAACGATCACGCTGCTCAACAAAGTGTCGCTGCGTTAAGTGATGACCGCGTTTTATCTGCATTTACTAAGCAAATTTTTAAATCTGGTTTTGTGTGGCGGGTGGTAGAAAATAAATGGCCGAATTTTGAAGAAAGCTTTTTCAATTTTAATATTGAAAAAGTACTCATGATGCCTGAAGAAATGCTTGAACGAAAAGCCGCTAACCCTGACATTATCCGCAACTACAATAAAGTAAAAACGATTAAAGCCAATGCGCAAATGATGTTCGATCATCAAATAGAGCATAATACGAGCTTTGCACAGTTTATTGCCGACTGGCCAAGCAATGATATTATCGGCTTATGGGCCTTTTTGAAAAAACACGGACAACGTCTTGGTGGAAATACAGGGCCTTACGCGTTAAGACTATTAGGTAAAGATACCTTTATTTTAAGTTCAGACGTAGAAGCCTATCTTAGAGCACAAAAAATTATTGATGGCGGCTTACAAAGTAAAAAAAGCTTAACGGCCATTCAGAATTTTTTTAATCAACACCAGAAAGAATCGGGTTATAGTCTAACGCAACTAAGCCGTTTAGTTGCCTTTGCTACTGGTGATAACTATATTCAAGCAGAAATTAAATAGTATAGCTAAAGCGATTTAGTTTCTGCTAAAATAAGAGGGCGTCGGCTACTAAATAACCAGCAAACATCAAAAATTATTGTATGAGAACAACAGTGGGCAATAAAACAGATGAAAACAAAGAAGATCCCAACCTTGCTTTCACAATAGATAATATAAGCGATAGAAAGCTAACCACGGCTAAATTTATCATTCTCTTTTCATTAGTAATTCTAGCTTTCTTATCTCTCGGTAACTATTTATACGACAATGACTTGTTATTTTACAGTAATAGCATTTTACTTTGCGTTGTAATGGTAAGCATTGTTTTTTTTAAGAACAAAATAATGTTATTGAGTCATATCATCTTACTACTGATGGCTCTTGGTATTTTAATTATTGTTTACCTCAATAAAGGCGAAGAATACGTACCTATTTGGTCATTTGTTTTTATTTATATTGCTATGATCATGTACGGCTACAAAAAAGGGCTTTTTGTCGTTATTGGCTTTTGTTTAATTTTACTTTCACTCTTGTTTATATGGGTTGGTGATACTGTAAACATGCTTGAATTTGTACGTTTTACCTCTGTTGTCATTATTTCTATTCTCTTTTCTTATATTAGTGAACGTCAAATCACCACTAACTTACTCAAGTTATCGGATACACAAAAACACTTAGAAAAGGTAAACAAAATAGATAGTTTAACCAATATTTTTAATCGTCGACAATTTGATGCTGACTTTTCGAAAGCTATTAACACATCTAAACGGTCAAATAGTACACTCGCCTTTGCCATGCTAGATATTGATTTTTTTAAACTCTATAACGATACCTATGGACATCAAAAGGGTGATGAAGCGCTTATTACTGTTGCCAAACAATTAAAGAAAAAAATGCAACGCGCTAGTGACGCTGTTTATCGTATTGGTGGAGAAGAGTTTGCTATATTATATCAAGCAGAAAATGCTCAAGATGCAATCAATAATATTATTGATCTCCAGCGCTCTATTGAAAATTTAAAAATAATGCATCAAGCGAATGAAGCCTCATGTTTTTTAACTATATCTGTCGGGCTACACTTATTTCTCCCCGGCGATGATATTTCTCCAGAACAAGCCTTCAAACGCTGTGATGAACAGCTTTATAAAGCTAAAGACAATGGTAGAAACAAGGTAAGCTATACATGAATTTAACTAATGTAGCTGTAGGTTATGTAGATAAAACCGACGTTGAATTGGCAAAAAAAATAGCTAAAAAGTGGCAGCTATCCTACATTGGCGATATCGCTTCAGCTCACAAACACCCTGAGTTTGCTTTTTTATTACAGGTAAATATTCAGCAACTTGAACTGATAAAGCTAAATGAACCTAAACTAGGCGCCATTAAGGTAGATTTTGTAGAGGGGGCTGTTGCTCATCGACGAAAATTTGGAGGTGGCAGAGGCCAAGATATTGCTAAAGCTATTGGTCTAAAACATGGCTTTATGCCACATGTACTAGATGCCACTGCTGGCTTAGGTAGAGACGCTTTTGTATTAGCTGGCCTTGGCTGTAAACTCACCTTAATGGAACGAATGCCTGTTGTTGCAGCACTACTTGATGACGGTATTGAACGTGCTAAACTGAATGCTGATGTAAGCGAAATAGCTCAGCGTATGCGCTTAGTTCACGGTTCATCTATTGAAGATATGACGTTAGCTGATCAGGTAGATGTAGTTTATTTAGATCCAATGTACCCACATAGAGAAAAATCAGCCGCAGTTAAAAAAGAAATGCGCGTATTTCAATCACTGGTGGGTGAAGACTTAGATGCAGATGCACTATTAGCGCCTGCATTAGCGTTGGCAAAATATCGCGTTGTGGTAAAACGGCCTAGCTATGCTCCTCCGTTAAATAACCAAACACCAACAACGAGCATCAAAATGAAAAAAAATCGCTTTGATGTTTATGTGAATAAAGCAATTCCAAAAATTTAATTCTACACTTAAAATAATAGATTGTTGGTGGTGTACCGTATGGCGAAGTCTTTATGTAAATGGAAAAAAAAGGATATTGAGCATAATATCCATGAGTTGACTCATATCGTCGATAAACCCAGATTTATATGTAAAGATTGTGCGCGCGCAGCACACGATAAAAATTTTTTATGTAAACCGATGAAGCTTAAATAAACCACATAATAATGATACCGTTTATACTAGCTAACAAAATTACACTTGAACATTGTCATCATCCAGAAAAGTTCCTAAATAGATAATCACAGATAAAGAGACCGTCCATGTTAAAAAAAGAAATGGTAGAACAATTAAATCAACAAATTAATAGAGAATTTTATTCATCTAATCTTTACTTGCAAATGAGTGCTTGGTGCGAAGAACAAGGCTTTGAAGGCGCAGCAGAATTTATGCGCAAGCATGCCGCTGAAGAAATGGATCACATGACGCGTTTATTTACTTATGTCAGTGAAACAGGTGCGCTACCTATATTAGGCACAATTGATGCGCCACCTCATGAATTTGACTCTTTAGCTGACGTATTTGAACAAACCTACGAACATGAATGCCAGATCACTGAGCATATTAACGGATTAGCTCATCAAGCTTTTACTAACCAAGACTACTCAACTTTCAATTTTCTACAATGGTATGTCGCTGAGCAGCACGAGGAAGAAACACTATTTAAAAGTGTTCTAGATAAAATTAACTTAGTCGGCCATGACGGCCATGCTTTATTCTTTGTTGACAAAGATTTAGCCGAAATGGCAAAGGCTGGTTCAAGCAGCATTATGACAGATACATCAGCATAGCATTGTAACAAAGCAATACTCTATATTGCGAAACATATCAAACAAATGAAAGGGCTTTAAAAGCCCTTTTTTGTATAAGCATTTCTCCATAACCATTATAATACTATCAAAATTTTTGACGTCCTCTTACAGGGCTATTCAATAGTTTTATTCTTTGGATTTTTATGAAGGTGTAACAGTGATCACAACAGACGTATTAATAATTGGCGCTGGCGCAGCAGGCTTAATGTGTGCAGCACAAGCGGGCTACCGTGGTAAAAGCGTTATTGTAGTTGATATGGGTAAAAAGCCAGCTCGAAAAGTGCTAATCAGTGGTGGCGGCCGTTGTAACTTCACCAATGAAAATACTACCCCCGCAAACTACCTTTGTCAGAACCCACACTTTGCTATATCAGCGTTAAGTCGATACACAGCACAAGACTTCATTGATTTAGTCGATCGCCACGGTCTTAATTATCATCATAAAACGTTAGGGCAATTATTTTGCGATGACAGCGCGCAAGACTTGGTTGATATATTGATGACCGAATGTGAATGGGCAGGAGTTCAATTGGCGCTTCGTACCGAAGTACTCTCGATAGAAGCAATAAACAACAAAGCACCAAACGAAAATGAGCAAAGCTATTTAATCACAACAAACAATGAAAGCTACCAATGCAAATCATTAGTCGTTGCTTCGGGTGGCTTAACCATGCCAAAACTAGGTGCATCGCCTATTGGCTACAAAATTGCCGAACAGTTTAATTTAAACGTACTTGAAACTATGGCTGCACTAGTCCCTTTTACCCTACATGAGCACGACAAACAGCGCTTCGATGGTTTATCCGGCATCAGTTTATTAACCGAAGTCACCAGTGACGATGGCACAAGCTTTAAAGAGAATATTTTGTTTACCCATCGCGGAATATCAGGGCCAGCAATATTGCAAATATCATCTTTTTGGCGTGCTGGACAAGCTGTTACCATTAACTTATTGCCAGATATCAACCTTAGGGACACCTTAACGCAGTGGCAAAATGACCAAGGGCAAAAATCAGTAAAGAACCTGATATCAACACTTTTACCAAAGCGCTTTGTTGAGGTACTAGTAAAAGAAGGCGTAATAACTGATAAGCCGATAAAACAATTGAATCATCTAGACATATCCTCATTAAGTGATTTCCTACATGCTTGGCAAATAAAGCCCAATGGCACGGAAGGGTACCGTACTGCTGAGGTCACCTTGGGCGGTGTTGATACTAACGAAATTTCTTCCAAAACTTTTGAAAGTAAAAAACAGCAAGGCTTATTCTT